>CAYJUM010000001.1:0-100957 GCA_964373355.1 uncultured Nitrospirales bacterium
CTCCGCCCTGCTGGGCCGCATGCCGTCCGCGGTCGGCTACCAGCCGACCTTAGGCACCGAGATGGGCCAGCTCCAGGAGCGGATCACCTCGACCAAGAAAGGGTCCATCACGTCGGTGCAGGCTATCTATGTCCCCGCCGACGACCTGACGGACCCCGCGCCGGCGACCGCGTTTGCGCACTTGGACGCCACCACCGTGCTGTCCCGGCAGCTCGCCGAGCTGGGCATCTATCCCGCGGTGGACCCGCTGGATTCGACATCCCGCATCCTGGATCCGCAGGTCATCGGGGAGGAGCACTACCGCGTGGCGCGCTCCGTCCAGTCGGTCCTGCAACGGTACAAGGACCTCCAGGACATCATCGCCATCCTGGGCATGGATGAGTTGTCCGAGGATGACAAGATCGTCGTGGCCCGCGCCCGGAAGATCCAACGCTTCCTCTCCCAGCCCTTCCATGTCGCGGAGGCCTTCACCGGCGCGCCCGGCAAGTACGTCAAGCTGAAGGATACCGTGCGAAGCTTCAAAGAGATCGTGGAAGGCAAATACGACGACCTGCCCGAGCAGGCCTTTTACATGGTCGGCACGATCGAGGAAGTGCTCGCGAAGGCCGAGAAATTGGGATTCAAACGGACGTGAGAGGTGCGGGGCGCGATGAAAAAACCTAGAAATGTTGGCCCCTCACGCTTTACGCCTTACGCCTAACGAAAAAAATGGCTGGCAAACTCTTATTGGAAGTCGTCACCCCCGATCGCCTTCTGCTCAGCCGGGAGGTGGATGAGGTGATCGCACCGGGGATCGAGGGGGAATTCGGAGTCCTCCCCGGTCACGCCCATTTCCTGACCACGCTGAAGATCGGGGAATTGCGCTACCGTGTCGGTGAGGCAACCCAATACATGTCCGTCCTCTGGGGCTTTGCCGAAGTCACCCCGGCCCGTGTGACGATCCTGGCCGAGATCGCCGAAAAGGCCGAAGACATTGACGTGGATCGTGCGCAGGCGGCCGTGGCCGCTGCCGAACGCCGGTTGGAGATGGGGGGGCTCCCCTCCGAGGTGGAGGCCGCCAAGGTCAGCCTGGAGAAGGCCCGCCTGCGCCAGAAGATCGCCGAGCGTTCCCGCCGCAGTCACTCCGCTTAACCGGGCCGCGATCCCAGCGGGATCGTGATCACGATCCCGCCCATCACGTCACTCAGCATGAAATCGCGTTTCGGGCTCCTGGGATGCGCATTGTGGCACCCGATGCAGGCCTGCGTGACTGCTCGGTCGGCGTAAACCGCCTGGAACAGTTGATCATTGCCGCTGCTGAGCGTGCCGGTGTAAGGACGCTCGGGGTGCATCCGAACATCTTCGAGCCCCTTGCGTTCGAACTCCGTCGTCGGGCCATTCTGCGGGTTAATGGGCCAGAGACCAATCAGGCGATAGCGCACCCTTGTGCCGGTCTTTGCGGCTAGCTCGCTGGACTCCATCAAGAACTGGGCGGGCAAGGGTAAGGTATGGGCGACCCGCCAATTCTCCGAGGCAACCAGAACCCCCTTCTTCTGGAGCCGCTCGACCACTTGGACCGTATAAAACGTCCGGTCCGCTTCTATCACGGCATGCACGTAGTCCGCGACCGTCTGGGGGGGAATCCCGCCTTGAGCGCCGGCGTCCTTGCTCGTGGGCGAGCAACTCCAACAGCCGAGCACTCCGATTGCGACAACCACTGCGCCCCACGTGAAGCGTTTGCGGGTCATGGTGTCTCCTCCTTGCTCGTGCCGGCCTCCTGACCCAGACTCAACATCATTTCACTTGTTAATATGATAAGCCCGCGCCGGGCTGCCTCACAAGATGGGAGCCGCAAGGTACAGTCTGCTTGCACTGAGCAGACCGATAGGGTACCGTCCGCCGGGCTGACAATGACGCGCGCAGAGCTCATCGTGACGGCGGGCGAGACCCCGAAACGGCTGGACCGTTTTCTTGCCAACCGCGAGCCGATGCTCTCGCGGGTCGCGCTGCAGCGGCTGATCGAGGACGGCCGCATCACCGTCAATGGCCACCGAATCAAGCCCAGCCACAAGATCAAGCCCGGCGACCGCATCCTGCTCGAGATCCCGCGTCCCGACCCGATCGACCTGAAGCCGGAGCCGATTCCGCTCGCGATCCTGCATGAAGATGAGTCGCTGCTGGTCCTGAACAAGCCGCCGGGGCTCGTCGTCCATCCGGCTCCCGGACATTGGTCGGGAACCCTGGTCAATGCGCTGCTGTATCATTTCGGGACCGGCCCGACCCTCTCCTCGATCGGCGGGAAAGAGCGGCCGGGGCTCGTGCACCGTCTGGATAAGGACACCTCGGGAGTTATGGTGGTCGCCAAGACGGATCAGGCCCACCGGGGCCTCGCGGCGCAGTTCAAGCTCCACACGATCACGCGAGTCTATGAAGCGCTGGTCTGGCGCGTGCCGCGGAAGGCCCATGGGGTCATCGAGCTGGCGATCGGCCGCGACACGAGAGAGCGGAAGAAATTTTCTGCGCGGACCGCCCGCCCGAAAGCGTCCGCGACGGAGTACCGCGTCACGCACCGGTACGGCGCGGACGCGGCGCACGTGGACCTGTTCCCGCGTTCCGGCCGGACCCATCAACTCCGGGTCCACCTCGCCTCGATCGGCCATCCGGTGCTGGGGGACAAGACGTACGGCGGCGGAAGAGTCGCGGCGATCCACGGCGTCATGATCCCGCGGGTCATGTTGCACGCCCGCACTCTCGGGTTTCGCCATCCTTCGAGCCAGGACTACCGGGAGTTCACGGCGCCGGTTCCCCAGGACATGGCGGCCGTCATGGCCGCTCTGTCGGACATCCCCTCACGCAGCGCTTGACACACGTCGGGGGGCAGGGTATGTGTCGGGCGACGCATGCGCGTGTCGGAAGGCGGAGGTCATGGAGCCCGGTGAAGCCCTCGACGCCATGGGAAGCTTGATCGCCGCCGTCAAAGGGTTCGGCGCCAGGCTGCCCGCCATGGCGCCCGCGTCGGTCGCGTCCGTCGCGTACAAGCCCGCCCCCGAGGCGGTCGACGCGTATGAGGGCGTGGTGTCCCGCTTCAGGCAGCAATCCGTCGGCTCACCCTACCGACGGCTCACGGAATTGCTGACGCGATCACTCGAGGCGTTCGAGGCCGGCCATTTACTGGAGGCGATCCAGCCGCTGCTTCTGGCGCTGGAGCAATTGGAGCTGCTGCACCGCGAGCAGACGATCCTCATGCCGGCGGCGGAGCAGCAGCGGGTGCGGGACTATCGGGCGATGCTGGTCAAGGTCATGCCGGGAGGGAAGCCGGAGTTGGACCGTCCCCGCGTGGACCTATGAGGTAGGAAGTGTTGAGGCTAATGGCCCATCTTGGGGCCGGCGGCATTTTCTCCCTGAGTGACGAGCTTGAAGCTGGACGTCGCGCGGCAGTGAGGGCATGTGACCCGGACCGTGTCCGGGTCCGGATGCTCCACGGCCTCATCGGAGACCCACATCAGGAGGCCGCATCGGGGGCAGGTTTTCACGAACACCGTCGATGCCTTCGTGGGGACATGACCGCGGTCCTCTAATATAAGGAGGCTGCCCTGCTCAAGAACTCACTCACATTTTCCGAGCGCAAGGACTTCGACCTGTCGCAGCTCGTCCGGCTCTACGCCATGGCGCCCTGGGCGACCGGACGGACGGCCGAACAGGCACGGGACATGCTCGCGCATACCGACCTCGCCATCTCGGCCTGGGATGGAGACCGGCTCGTCGGCTTCGGCCGCGTCCTGACCGATTATGTCTTCCGGGCCTCCATCTGGGACGTGATCGTCGACCCGTCGTATCAGGGCCAGGACATCGGAACCCAGATCATGCTCCGGATTCTGCACCACCCTTCCCTGCATCGCGTCGAACTGTTCTGGCTGTGCACGCGGGACAAGCAGGCGTTCTACGAGAAGCTGGGCTTTACGGACAAGGAGCAGACAGGGATGGTGTGGATCCGAGCCCAGCACGCGCGCCTCGAATGAAACAGCCGCTTTGATATTTCCAGGCTCAGCCCGCCGTATTGTCCACCCGCCTGAGTTCCGGTTGAATCTTACAAGTTCTTCTGTTCTTGGCTGCAAGGGTCAGGCGTGCAGAGGGGATCGGCCGAGCCGCTTGGGGGACAGGATCACCGTCAGCAGGAACATCCCCGTCGCCAGCAGGACGATCGCCGGTCCCGACGGGACATCCCAGCCGTAGGAGATCACCACTCCGCCGACGGCCGAGAGCATCCCGATCAGCGCCGCATAGACCGTCATGTGCGACAGGCTGTGAGTCAATTGATAGGCGGTCGCCGCCGGGATCAAGACCATGGCAAAGACCAGGATGGCTCCCACGGTCTTCAGCGACACGACGACCGTCACGGCGACCAGCGTCAGGAGAAGATAAAACATGGCTCGGGCCGGCACGCCTGACGCCTCCGCCATCTCCTGATCAAAGGCGATGAAATACAGCTCCTTGGCGAATACCGCCACGGTGCCCAGCACCAGCACGGTCAACATCACGATCGCCCGCAGGTCGTCATCCCCCACCGACAGCACGCTTCCGAAGAGATAGCCGTAGACTTCCGCGTTGTAGGCCTTCATCAGGCCGATGAACAGGATGGCCAGCGCCATCGTGGTCGTGTAGAGAATGCCGATGGAGACATCCAGCTTCATCCGGCCCTTCTCCTCCAGGATGCCGGTGATCCAGACCGTGGCGAGCCCGAAGAGGATCGCCATCGGAAGCGGCGGAAGGCCCGTGAGATAGGCCAGCGCCACTCCGGCAAATGCGGCATGCGCCGTGCCCGCGCCGACGAACGCCAGGCCCCGCAGCACGACGAAGACACCAATGACCGAGCAGACGAGGCCGATGGCCGCCGCGGCCAGCAAGGACCGTTGCATGAAATCGTATGAGAGCATCTCCATCATCAAAGCAGTTAGGGGTGAGGAGTGAGGGGGAAGGGGTAACACTCTCCCCCAAGTGATCTCCTCACTCCTGACTCCTCACTCCTAACCAGTTTTAGCCGTGGTGATAGTCTTCCACGATCACCTGGTCCTTTTCGGTGATCACGACGTCCTTCCCGTAGACCTGCTGCAGCACCTCTGGCATCAGGACCGTCTCTGGAGAGCCGGCGGCAAAAAGCCGCGTCTTCAGCAGCACGAGCCGATCGACGTACGGCCGGATCGCGTTGATGTCGTGCGTGACGAGGAGGACCGTCAGCCCGAGCTCCTGATGGAGCCGTCCGACCAGCTCCAGGACGCTGCGCTGGGTCGGGATATCCACGCCGGTGGTCGGCTCATCGAGCAGCAGGACCTGGGGCTGCTGCGCCAGCGCCCGGGCGATCGCGACCCGCTGCTGCTGGCCTCCTGAAAGCTGGCCCAGCGCCTCGTCGCGATGCTCCAGCATGCCCACGTTGTCGAGCGCCTCGACCGCAATCGCCCGGTCCGCGGCCCGCGGTCTGCGGAGCAGGCCGAGCACGCCATAGCGCCCCATCATCACCGCCTCCAGGACGGTGATCGGGAAATTCCGGTCGAGCACGCCCTTCTGGGGCAGGTAGCCGATCCGGGCCCGATGATGACACCGCAGCTCTTCGCAGGCGCAATCGAAAATCTGCAGCGTCCCCTCTATCGGTCGCAGGAGCCCCAGGACCGCGCGGCAGAGCGTCGTTTTTCCCGACCCGTTGGGTCCGATGACGCCGATGAACTCGCCCTCGCAGATCTCCAGGGAGATGTCCTCAAGCGCGATGACGCCCGGGAATCCAAAGGAGGCGTGTGAAAATTTGATGATCGGGGTGGTCATGCTCGTCCGGTCCCGCGGCTCCGTCACGACGCGTCGAGCGCCTCGGCGAGCCGAAGGACATTGTACCGAAGCATGTCGAGGTATGTCTCGGTTCCACCCAGCGCGCCCGGCAGCGCGGTCAGGACGACCACGCGGGCCCCGCTCTCCTTCGCCAGGACCTCCGGAATCCGGGGATTGACTTGCGGCTCCGAGACGATGACCCGAAGGTGGTCCTTTCGCATCCTGGCGATGAGCTCTTGCAGATGGCGGGCCGAGGGCTCCGTCCCGGCCTGGGGGACGATCTCTCCCACCACCTGCAATCCGAACCGCCGCGCGAAATACGGCCATGCGGGATGGTAGACCACGAGCCGCCGGTCCGGCACGGTGTTGAGACGGGCGGTGAGCTCGGCCTGCAGGGCGTCCAATTTCCGGAGATACGCGGCCTGGTTCCGCCGGAAGTCTCCGGCATGGACAGGATCGAGCTGGATGAAGGCTTCCGTGATGTGCCGCATCATGATCTTGGCGTTCTCGGGATCCAGCCAGACGTGGGGATTGCCGGCGGGAGTCCGGCCGGACGCATGGGCGCCCGCCTCGTGGTCCCTGATCAAGGCAATCCCCTGCGACGTCGTTACGATCTTCAGCCGGTCGTTCCCGGAGTTTCTGACCAGGGCCGTCACCCAGATTTCGAGGCCGAGCCCCACTTGGAGCAGGGCGCGAGCGGAGCGGACCGCCACAAGATCGCTCGGCTTCGGCGAATAGGTGTGTTCGTTCTCCAGACCGGACATGAGCGAGGTGACCCGGACATGGGTCCCGCCCACTTGCTCGGCGAAATCTTTCAGGACAGGAAGCGTGGCGACGACCGGGAGCGGGCCGTCGGCCTGCAGGTCTCCCGCACCGAGAACAAGCGCCGCTGCCCCGAGCAGCGCGCAGATCGTGCGCCGACAAAACATGGGGCCGGACCGTAGCATCCGCTCTCGCAGAATGTCAACGCGCGGACAGGGCAGACGTCGCCTTGACCCTCTTCCGCACTTCGGCTAGCGTAGCGGCGCCGTCGGCTGCCGAAACGGCGTGGAGCGAGCATGAAAGTGATCGGGCTGATGTCCGGGACCTCCAGCGACGGGATCGATGCTGCGCTCATCGACATCCGGCCGCCTCGCGCTCCTCGCTCGGGGGGCGCTCATGATGCCCTGCGTGTGACGCCGCTGGCGTTCACCATGACCCCGTACTCATCGGCGCTGCGGTCGCGGCTCCTGGCCGCCGCTCGTCAGGGGTCCGTCTCGGAGGTCTGCCGTCTCAACGCCGTCCTGGGTGAACGGTTCGCGGCCGCGGCCCTGCGGGTGATCCGCAAGGCCCGTCTGACGCCGGACGCCGTGGACCTGATCGGATCGCATGGCCACACGATCCATCATCTTCCCCGCAAGATCCTCGAGCCGGACATCGGATGGCTCCGCTCTACGCTCCAGATCGGCGAGCCGGCGATCATCGCCGAGCGCACCGGCATCACCACGATCGCCGATTTTCGCCAACGGGACGTGGCGGCCGGCGGCGAAGGCGCGCCGCTCGCCCCCTACGCGCATCACTTGCTGCTGGGAGACTCGCGGCGGTCCCGCCTCATCGTCAACATCGGCGGCATCTGCAACGTCACCTATCTGCCGGCCGGCTGTGCTCCGTCGCGGATCATCGCCTGTGACACGGGCCCGGGGAACATGCTGCTCGATGCGCTCGCGCAGCGCCTATCGAAGGGCCGTCATACGATGGACCCCGGGGGACGGTTTGCCGCCGCCGGCCGGGTGGACCCACGTCTGCTGGCGCAATTGTTGGCCCATCCCTTCCTGCGACGGCCGCCCCCGAAGTCCACGGGGCGGGAGGAGTTCGGTGAGGCATTTCTTGAGCGGGTGCTGGCGATGCAACGGAAGATGCGCTGCTCGCTCCAGGACCTCTTGAGCACTTGCTGCGTCTTCACGGCCATCTCGGTCGGAAGCATCAGGCGCTGGCTTCCGGGCGGGATCCAGGAGGTCATCGTGACGGGAGGCGGCACGAAAAACCGCACCTTGATGTCGGCCTTTGCGGCGGTGTTCGAACCCGTCCCGGTGCGGGCGCTGGAGCAACTCGGGTGGGACAGCAAGGCCTTCGAAGCGATCGCGTTCGGCACCCTGGCCTTCGCCACCCTGCGGGACCAGTGCGCCAACATTCCGTCCGCGACCGGCGCCTCCCGTCCGGTCCTGCTCGGCACGATTGTTCCCGGCCGACCCGGATGGTATGAACGGCTGAGGCGGCGGTTGCCGCCGTAGGAGGTGCTCGTGGCCCTGGATCCCGCGCGTCTGCTCGCGGCCCTCCTCAAGCGTGAGGACGCGACGGCAGACACAACCGACACGGCACACTCCGGGGAGAGCATCCCCGCCGGCGTCTCCATTCGGGCTCAACCCGTCCTGACCGAAGCCGAGTCGGTGTTCTACAACCTGCTCCGGCTGACCGTGCAGGATCAGTATCTGCTGTGCGCGCAAGTCCCGGTCTGGTGCCTGGTCGAGGTCGCGGGCGACCGAAGGGCTCGGGCCGCCATGCTCGATCGGATCGCGCTGAAGCGGGTGGATTTCGCCCTCGTCCACCCCGGCACCCTGGTGCCGGCCAAAGTCGTCGAGCTGGACGATCCGGCGGATGTGTCGGACAGGAAACAGGCGCGGGATCGCCTGCTCGACACGGTCTTTGCCGCTGCCAACGTCGAAGTGGTCCGGCTGGATGTCCAGCGCCGCTACACGGTCCCGCAACTCTCCGAGCTCTTGGGAATGGCGCCCCAAGATTAGTCTCGGAGCGGCTCACGGAGGCATATGTTCCCGGAAGAGAAAACCTTCACGTTTCGTTTCACGCTCGAGGCGAACTTCCCCGAGGAGTACGAGGGAGAGGCCGATGACTACCGGTGGCTCCGGGACTGGGAACAACGCCTGAAGCCGGACCTGCTGAAGCTGATGATGAGCTACCTGCGGGAGCATCCCGCCTGGAACGCGCATGTGCGAAACCGGGGACTCTCCCCCGAGGATGAGATCGAAATCGTCCTGACCCGGGACTTTTGACGGCTCAGGCGCGCAGCACTTTCAGGACCTCCTCGGCATGCCCTTTGGCCTGGACCTTGGGGAAGATGGCCTTCAGCCGTCCGGATCGGTCGATCACGAACGTCTTGCGCCTGGGGCCCAGCAGGCGGCCGATCACCGGGACTCGGCCCAGCACGGGACGGTTGGCTCCATAGGCGCGCTGCACGGAGCCGGCCTCGTCGCTGAGCAGACGGAACGGGAGTTGAAACTTGCTGATGAACTTCCGATGCGACGCAGGCGGATCAGCGCTCACCCCAGGACGACCGCCCCGGTTTGGTCGAACGAGTCCCGGGCATCCCGGAATTCACAGGCTTCGATGGTGCAGTGCGGCGTGTCGTCCTTCGGGTAGAAGTACAACACCACCTGCTTCCCGCGAAATTCCCCAAGCGAAACCGTCTCTCCGGTCTCGGAGCGCAGGGAGAAGTCCGGCGCCGGCTGGCCGAGGCTCAGAGTTCCCATCTGGTCGCGTCCTCAGTCGTAGAAATTCCGTTGCCAGGCGTGCGCGGCGAGAGCCGACCGTAGCGCATCGCTGAGCGCTCCCCGATCCGAGGCCTGCGCATTGGCACGTGCGTGCTGCGCGGTGCGCATGCCGGGAATCACCGTGCTCACCGCCGGATGGCTCAGGCAAAACCGGAGCGCCAACTCGGGGAGTGACCGGACTTCGGCGCCAAGGTACCCGAATAACGGCCGCACACGGGCCGCCACCTCGGCCTTCCGGTCGCCGCGGAAATAGTCATGCCGCCAGTCGCCCGGCGGGAAAGTCGTCTCCGGCGCGATCGCGCCGGTCAGGCCGCCCTCATCGAACGGGCACCGAGCCAGCACTCCGACGTCATGCCTGGCGCAGGCCGGAAGCAGCCGCTCGGCCGGCGATTGGTCGAAGACGTTGTAGATCACTTGAATGGTATCGACGATGCCCGTGCTGACCGCCCGCAGGCCCGAATCCGGATCGTGATCGTTCAACGACAGCCCGAAGGCCCGGATCTTGCCGTCCTGCTTCAGGCGGTCAATGACCTTCAGCCACGAATCATCCTCCAGCCACTCGTCCCGCCACACGTGCAACTGCTGTACGTCGAGGCAGTCCATCTTGAGATGACGCAGACTCGCCTCCGTGGAGGCGATGATATGGGCCGGCGGAAAGGTATCTGCGAGACGGTCTTCCGGCAAAGCCGGCCAGTGACCGTTCCGTGGCGGTACCTTGGTGGCGATAAAGATGCGCTCCGAGCGACTGCGCACGACCTCACCGACCAGCCGTTCGCTGTGTCCGTCGCCGTAGACGAGCGCCGTATCGATAAAATTGACTCCGGCGTCGATCGCGGCATGCAAGGCCGCTCGGGACTCCTCATCACGTGACCCCTTCCAAAAACTTCCTCCGATCCCCCACGCCCCAAAGCCGACCTCAGAGATTGTGAATCCGGTCCTTCCAAGCCGACGGTACCGCATGGTGCCTCCCGAAGCGCCTACTCTACAGCCGCCGTCAGGGTCATTCAAGGCGACGCATGCGCGATCCTGTGTCAAGAACAGGTCTTAGATATGCATGAGCAACTGGGTGGATGAAACGCGCGCTGATGCCACGGCGGTAACGGCTTCCGGTCGTGATCAGAAATATTTGATGTCGTGGCGGTCTTCCCCGAGGGCGGCGATCACCCACGGCATCCGCATGGGCGTCCCGAGACCGGTACGGCACAAGGTCTGCACATTTTTCGAGCACGCTGTTCAATCTTGGACAGGGCGTTAGGGTTGCCCCCTGTGATGTGCCGCTTCACCGCGTTCAAGGAGGCGTTGTGCGCACACTGCTGATCATTACCTTCCTGCTCTGGCTTGTCGCGCTGAGTCTGTGGTTTGCGAATACGTGGTAAAGGAGATGAAAAGCTTCGCTGAATGTGTACAAAAAAGTGCGCCATTTGCCCAAAAATGTACGGAACAGGATTCTCTATTGGAATTCGAGGGATAACCATTCCGCCTCGCTCCTTCCCTAACCCAGGCTCACGGCGATTTCCAGCCTTCCATATGTCGTAGAGTTCCCCGCTAAAATCAGAGCTCTACCACAATATATTGATCCGCAGGCTCTTCCTTGGTCACCGAAATCGCTGCGGTCCCTCGGTACCCCTAATCCCCTAGGGGGATGGTGCAAAATATGCATTGTTACTCAGTGTGACCGATTTGGCATCGGCTGAACCGCGCGACCGGCGAGCCAACACCCGTCCATCCCGTCGTCTCGTTTATCCGCCTTGTTGCGTTCTTCGGGTGCGGACCGCGTGAGGAGCTGATGCCCTCGCAAGAATCGGTTTCCTTGCTGCTCATCAATGAGCAGGCTGAGGAAGTCAAGCTCACCACAATCAGCATCCGCGGTTTCTATCCGGGCTGCCGGGTGGAAACCGTGTATTCTGCGGCTGACGCGCTGGAGTGGTCCTCGAGGGACGACTGGCACGTCATCCTGCTGGACGAGCACCTCGCTCACGGCAAGGAATCCTTCCTCCTGCCCGAGCTCAAGAAACGGGCGCCCCATGCCGCCTTGATCGTGCAAGCTGAGCGGAGCGACACGACCGTGGCGATGCAGGTCATGCACGCCGGGGCAGACTACTACCTCTTCAAGGAATCTCCGGCCTTCCTCTCCGAGCTGCTGATCGTGACCAGAAAAGCCGTTGAGCAACGGGAGTTGCATCGCCGGCTCGATCTGACCGAGGAGCGATACCTGCGCCTCCTCGAGACGATGACGGACATCGCCTACGAGCTGGACGCCAGCGGCAATTTTCGGTTCGTGAGTCCCCTGGTCAAAGTCGTGCTCGGCTACGCCCCCGAGGACCTCGTGGGCAGACATTTCTCAAACCTCTTGAGGCCCGAGGAGCGCGGCGCGGCAGAACGACGGTTCAACGAACGCCGGACCGGAGGCCGGTCGTCCCGGAACCTCGAACTCCGCTTGCTGCCGAAGGACGCCTGCGCAGGCAGCATGATCGACGTCGTCGAGATCAACGCGACCGGTTTGTATGACCGGCATAAACAGTACGTCGGCACGCTGGGCGTGATCCGGAGCCGGGCCCGGCTCGTTCCGCTCCACCTGGCGCCCCCTGCGCTCGAATCACCGGACGTCCCGGCGCGGCCCCCGGACGCGCAGGCCCCGCAGAACGCCGTGGAGCAGCCTTCCGGTCCGGACCAGAAGAGCGCCCCGGCCGATCACGGCGTGATCCAGCCGGCTCAGGACTTTGACTACCTGGAACGTCGCCGTTCACCGCGACTCAAGGTCCAGATCGGCACCCGAGTGACCCTCGACGGAATGGCGTGGGACGGATGGACGACCGATCTCAGTCTGGGCGGGATGTTTCTGCAGGTTGCCGGAGCCGTTCCGGTTAAAGAGCGTCAGCCCATCCAGCTCGGAGTGGTGAGCGACGTCGGCGTACTGGAACTGCGGGGGTGGGTCCGTGCCGTCCGGGAAGCGGGCGTCGGGGACCAAGTGGTGCTGGGCCTCGCGGTCCAGCTTGGCGCGCTCGAGCCCAGCGACACGAAGATCCTCGCCTCGCTGCTGGTCGGACTGCGGGAAGGCTCGATCTCGTTGACGCTCACCGCGCTGCTCATGCCGCAGGAAACGGGTGACCTGCTGATCGAGGTGAACGCCTCCGGCAGCCTCCAGGACACCCGGAGCATTCACCCATGCGCCGACGCACCGGGGACTCGGGAACGGCGCGTCGCCCCCCGGGTCAGCCTGGCCCTCCCCGTCGAATTTATCGCGTCCGAAGGTCCGGCCGGGCGCCAGCGCGGCGTGACGATCAACCTGGGTCTTGGCGGACTGTGCCTCCAGTTGCCGGGACCGTCCCAGCCGGCCGCCCGACGTCTCTTGCTCCGCCTGTTGTCCCCGTCCCATGAGCCCGGGCTCCGCCCGACGGCCGGAGAGATCGCAGCCTGTACCGTCATGGGCGAGCTGGTCTGGACCGGGCCGGAGCCGATGGGCGCGATGATGGTCCCTTCCCGGGCTTCGATGCGCACCGGGTTGCGATTCGTCCAGCTCAGCGAGGAGACCCGCCGCCGGATCGCCGACCTCGTCGCCCGCTCGCTGATCGCGCCGGTGCCGTCCGAAGAGCGGACCGAAGGGAGCCGCATTGTCAGCCTCCCGTTGGCGCATCGGAATCGTCACGGCGAGCGCATTGCGCTCTATCACGATCACGTGAAGGAACCCCTGCCATCGGGTACGCCGGTAATCATCCTTCTTCCGGCGTACGGGGAAACCAAAAAAGAATACATCACGCTCGCCTACTACTTTGCCGCGAATGGTTTTCATGTCCTTCGTTACGACCACACCCATCACGTGGGCGAAAGTGACGGCGACATCACCCATTCCACGCTCACCCGGATGAAGGAGGACCTCCTCGCGGTCCTGGATTATGCCGGATGCACATGGCCGAGCACGTCCGTGGGAATCGTGGCCACGAGCCTGGCCGGTCGCGTCGCGCTCAAGGCCTGTGCGGAGGATGACCGGCCGAACCTACTGGTGCTGTTGACCGGCGTCGTGGACGTTCAAAGCACGCTGCTGGCTGTGCACCAGGAAGATCTCATCGGGACGTATCTCGACGGTGTCCGCCGGGGTGTGATCAACATGCTCGGGTTTAACATCGATGCCGATGGATGGCTGCAGGATGCGACCGCCGGAGGCTTTGCCGACCTCGATTCAACCGTCAAAGACGCGAGCGCGCTCCGGATGCCCGTCGTCATGTTCGCCGCCGAACAGGACGCCTGGGTCGTGCTGGAATCGGTGCAGGTCGTTCAGCGCGCGCTGAGGCCTTCCCTCAAACACTTCTACTTGATCCCGGAGGCGCTCCACCGTTTGCACGAGAATCCCCGGAAGGCCAGAGCGGTGTTCCGCCAGCTCGTCCACTGCTGCATACAGGCATTGGCTCCCTCCCGCTCGGCGCAGGAGATCGTCGAGCCCCACCAGCGCGAAATCGGGCTTCAGAACCGGGTGGAGCGCGAACGGGCTCGGGCCAAGAACCAGATGGCCAAGGCGGAAAACCTCGCATTCTGGAAGGACTATCTTGAGCACTTCCATTACATCGCGAACGTGTCCGATTTCTGGCAGCTCCTCGACCATGTCTACCGCATGCTCGGCCCCCTCAAGGGCGGGGAACTCATCCTCGATGCCGGATGCGGCAACGGCAACTTCGGGATGTTCCTGCTGGTGAATCAATCGTACCGGCAGCGGGCTTCCAGCCCCGCCGGCGAGCCGCTCCAGTACATCGGACTCGACTTCGTGCCCAGCGCCCTCCGGCAGTCGCGAGACAATCTCAAGACCTTGTCCGCGGAGATCGCGGGCCGGCAACCGAACCCCTTCTCCACTCCCTTGATGGTCAGTGCCCTGAGCCGCGCCGATCTCAACAGCCCTCTGCCGTTTCCCGACAACCAATTCGATCGGATCGTCTGCAACCTCGTGCTGGCGTACCTCCAGGACCCCTTGTCCACGCTCAGGGAGTTCATGCGCGTGCTGGCATGGGGCGGGAAGCTGGTGCTCACGAATCTGAAGCCGCAGTCGGACCTCTCCCAAATCTATCGCAACTTCATCGGCACGACGAACCGGCCGGAAGAAGTGGAGGAAGGCCGGCGGCTGCTGAGCAATTCGGCGAAGATCAAACAAGGCGAGAGCGAGGGCATCTTCCGCTTCTTCGATCGGCAGGAGCTGGCGACGCTGCTGGTCTCGGTCGGCGTCAGTCAGCCGCGCATCTACAGCACGTTTGCCAACCAGGCCTACATCGCCGTGGCTGAAAAGGGCCCGGCCCCGGAGGCCCCCGACCATCCGGCAGCGGAGCGAAGCACCGAGCTTCGGGCCCGGCCATGAATTTCTATGCCTTCAGCGGCCTGTTGAACGGCACCGCCGCCACGGTCCTCGGGATGATCGTCTTCCTGCGGGCGCCACGGGACCCGAAGCACCGAGCGTACGGCCTGTATTGCCTCAGCCTGTCGGTGTGGAGCTACTTCTACGTCGCCTGGCAGTTCGCCGACACTCGGGAGACCGCGTTCACCTGCGTCCGCTTGCTGATGCTGGGCGCCATTCTGATTCCGATCTTCTATCTGCACCACGTCCTGACGCTCCTGGAATCCGTGCGCGAGCACCGGACCATGCTCCGGATCGGCTACGGTCTGGGTGGCGCGTTCCTGCTCTCGAACTTCACCCCGTATTTCGTGGCCGATCTGCGGCCGGAAATGGCGTTTCCGTTCTGGCCGAAACCGGGCCTTCTGTTCCACCCGTTTCTCGCATGGTTTGCCGGCTACGTCGGATACGCCACCTATCTGCTGGCGGATGCCTACCGCCGCGCGAAGGGACAGCGACGGATGCAGTACCTCTACCTCACCATCGGGTCCATGATCGGCTACGCCGGCGGCGCGACAAACTTCCCGCTCTGGTACGACATCCAGGTGCCGCCCGTCGGCACCATCCTGGTCGCGGGGTACACCGCGCTCGCCGCCTATACCATGGTCCGCTACCGCCTGATGGACTTGAGCGTCGCGATGGAGAAAGCGTTGAGCTATCTCTTCCTGCTGATCGCCGTCGCGGTGCCGATGCTGGCGATCATCGTCGAGGTCCAGAAAGCCTATTTCGGAGAGGCGAATTATCCCTTTTCCGCGATCCTCTGCCTCCTGTTCCTCCTGTTGGTCGCCGGAGGGTACACACTCAAGAGCGAGGCGCAGACCGCGATCTCGCGCACCTTCTTCCGGCGGCGCTACGACATGTACGAGACCCTGTCGCAATTCTCCAAGGCCATGGTCGCCATCCTCGACCTCAAATCCTTGAGCGAGGAGATCGTGCACACCCTGGCCCGGGTGATCGACATTCAGACCGCCTCCTTGTTTCTCCTGGACAATGAGAAGGACCTGTACGCGCTGGCCTGTTCCCACAATCTCGCCGGCGATGGCCTGCAGGGACTCAGGCTGAACCCGGATTCTGCGCTGGTGCACCACATGCGGTGCCACCAGGCCATCGTGGTTCGAGAGGAGCTGGAGCGCGCGGCCGATCCGGGCCCCATGCGTCCGGTCATCGAGACCCTGGTGGGCCTCCACTGCGAGGTCTGCATTCCGCTGGTGAACAAGGACCGGTTGATCGGGTTCTGCACGCTGGGAGCCCGGGCCGACGGGCGGATGTATTCCCAGGAGGATCTCAGCCTGCTGACCACGTTGGGCCAGAACGCCGCGATCGCCCTCGATAACGCCAGGCTGTATGAAGACGTCAAAAACTCGCAGTCCCTGATGCGACGGACCGACCGCCTGCGATCCCTCGAGACCATCGCCGGGGGGTTTGCGCATGAGGTCCGGAATCCGCTCACGTCCATCAAGACGTTCGTCCAGCTCGCCGCGGAGCGGAAGGATGATCCGGAGTTCTTCTCCCAGTTCAGCAAAGTGGTGATCGAGGACGTCGACCGGATCGAGCGCCTCATCCAGGAGATCCTCGATTACGCCCGGTACATGCAACCGAAGTTTCAGGAAGAGGACCTGAACGAGGTGGTGTCCTCCAGCCTGTACTTCATCGAAGTGAAGGCGGGCAGCAAGTCCATCGCCATCGACAAGGACCTGTCGCCGGCCCTGCCGCGCGTGCTGCTGGACCGCCAGCACATCATCCAGGTGCTGATGAACCTCTTTCTCAACGCCTTGGATGCGATGGGTGAGGCCGGCGGGCGCCTGACGGTCCGGACGCACCGCCTGCGGAAGACCGCGGCTGATCCGTGGATCCAGATCGAAGTCGCCGACACCGGGTCGGGAATCTCGCCGGGCAATCTCGAGCACATCTTCGATCCGTTCTATACCACGAAGCACGAGAGCGCCGAGCGGGAAGGGACCGGGCTCGGGCTGGCGATCGTCCACCAGATCGTGCAGGAACATCGCGGGTACATCACCGTGGACAGCCACGTCGGGCAAGGCACCACGTTCTTCGTCAATCTGCCGGTCAATCCCCTGCAGTACACCTTGCAACGAAGGCAGGAAGACCATGAAGAAACGAATATTGCTCATCGATGACGAAGCCGGAATCCGCTCCGCGCTGAAGGTGGTGTTGGAGCCGGCCTATGAGGTCCTCTCTGCGGCGGACGCCCCGGAGGGCCTCGACCTGTTCCGCCGGGAATTTCCGAACCTGGTGTTTCTCGACGTGATCCTGCCAGGCAGCAACGGCTTGACGATCCTCCAGACGATGCGCGCGGAGGATCCGGCCATCCCGGTCATCATGCTGACCGGCGCCAAGACGGTCAAAACCGCCGTCGATGCCATGAAGCTCGGCGCGTCTGACTACGTGACGAAGCCCTTTGACGTCGAGGAGCTGCGCCTGATCGTCGCGAAGGCGCTCAGCTCCGCCGATCTGGTGAAGGAAGTCCGGTATCTGCGCGCGCAGGTGGTCCACCGCTACTCCTTCCATAACCTCATCGGCAAGAGCCCGAGCATGCAGGAGATCTACACCAAGATCGAGCAGATCGCCGACTCGCGGACCACCGTGCTCGTCACCGGCGAAAGCGGGACGGGCAAGGAGCTGGTCGCGCGCGCGTTGCACTACAACAGCGCCAGACGGGACGGGCCGTTCATCGCCCTCAACTGCGCGGCGCTGCCGGAAACCCTCATCGAGAGCGAGCTGTTCGGCCACGAGAAGGGTTCCTTCACGGATGCCTCCAGCCGCCGGGTCGGGCAGTTCGAGCTGGCGCATGGCGGCACGATCTTCCTCGATGAGATCGGCGATCTCAGCCTGGCGACGCAGGCCAAGCTGCTTCGGGTCATCCAGGAACGCGAATTCACCCGCATCGGGGGGACGCATCCGATCAAGGTGGACGTCCGAATCATCGCGGCCACGAACAAGCGCCTGGAGGACCTCCTGAGCAAGAAGGAATTCCGGGAGGACTTGTATTATCGGATCAATGTCGCCTCGCTTTATCTCCCTCCCTTGCGCGAGCGGCGCGAGGACATCCCGCTGCTGGCCCAGCACTTTCTGGCCAGGCGCGCCGAGGAGGAAAAACGCCCTCCGCAGGAGTTTTCCAAGGAGGCGCTTGAGATCATGGCGCGATATTCCTGGCCCGGAAACGTCCGCGAGCTCGAAAACGTCGTAGAGCAGGCCAGCATCTGGAGCCGCGCGGCGATCATGACGCCTGAAGACCTCCCGACGTCCCTCAAGGCCACGACGCGCACCGATTCCCTCCGCGATGACGCCCTCTCCGGCCGGATCTCGCTGGGGAAGGCCGTCCTCGAGTTCGAGAAGGAGATCATCCTGGACGCCCTGCGCCGGACGGACTACGTGCAGACGCACGCGTCAGCCCTGCTGGGAATCAGCCGCCGAATGCTGAAATATCGCATGGATATGCTGGGCATCTGCAGACCGGATGCTCACGGAGCCACCGGCGAAGCGGAAGCGATCCAACACTCCATCGCCGGGCGGAACGCATGAGGAAGTTGTCGAAAGGCGCCGAATACGCTAAGCTTCTCACCTGGAGGTCGCTGCCGAGCGAAGAATACCATGCTGAATCTCACCCCCTCTGCCCCGCAAGCCACGATCCTGATCGTCGACGATGAGGCCGGGCCGCGGGACGCCCTGAAGATGATCCTGCGTCCCTTCTATAACCTGTGCGTCGTCGACAACGGTCATGCGGCCATGCGCATGATCAAAGAGCAGCCCATCGATCTCGTGACCCTCGATCTGAAGCTTCCGGACCGCCAGGGTGCGGACCTCCTGCAGGAGATCAAGCTGGAGCGGCCCGAGGTGGAGGTGGTCATCATCACGGGATACGGCAGTCTCAAATCGGCCGTCGAAGGGATGCGCCACGGCGCCGCCGGGTATATGCTCAAGCCGTTCAACGTCAAGGAACTGATCGGCCTGATCAAGCAGGCGATCGCGCGCAAGCGCCGCCTGGACGTGGTGCGTCGGCTCCTCAAGGAGACGCCCCGCATCTGGGTCGGCGAGGAGGATGCGGCGCCGGCCTGGAAAGAGCTCGGGGAACACTATTCACACGGCACCCCCCTCAACCCCGAGTTCGAAGAGTTCTCACCGTACGCGCCGATCGTTTCGGATCTCCTGGAGGCGAAGGACCGAGGCCTCCTGAGCCATTCGAGCCGCGTGAGCTTTTATGCGGGACTGATGGCCCGGGAAATGGGACTGAGCGCCACAGAACGCAAAGCACTCGTGATCGGAGGGTTTCTTCACGATATCGGCCGGATCGGCCTGGCGGTGCCGTGGAACTCCGAGCGCGACACGCTCAGCGCGCATGAACAACGCGAAGCAAAACGCCACGTGGAGATCGGCGGCCGTCTCCTGGCGCCGCTGCAACTGCCCGCCGAGGTCGGCCAGATCGTGTCGTATCACCACGAGCGCTACGACGGCTCCGGGTACCCCGACGGCCTTCAGGGTGAAGGCATTCCGCTCCTCGCACGGGCCGTCTCCATCATCCAGGCCTTTGACCACCTGACAACCGACCAGACGGGTCAGGCGCTGTCGGTCCAGGAGGCGGGCGACAGGATCCGTCGCGACGCCAGGGCGCGGTTCGATCCCGCCCTGACCGACCTCTTCATCCGGGTCGCCGGTGAGGACAAGGCCGTGCTGCCGGCCGCAGCTTCCACGGCGCTCTTTCCCAAATCCTGAGCGTGGGACGGGCTCGGCGGGTCAGCGAACGGGACGCTCGTCTTTGATCGAGGTGGCGTGACCGTTCGTGGTCATCTCGACGCGCAGCCGGACCGCTTGACCACGTGCTCCATCAGGACCGTCAGCGGCGCGGCATGGACCAAGACGGAGGGATCCAGCCTCAACGCCTTCTCGCAGACGGTACGCAGACGGGCCGAGGTCCGGGAATCGCCGCTGGCGAAGAATGTAACTTCGTGCCCCTGCCGGACCAACCCTTCAGTGAGATACGACACGATCCGCTCGGTTCCCCCGTAGAGTTTCGGGAGGACGCTTGCCCGCAACGGCGACACTTGAGCGATGCGCATGGAATGTTCTCCCTTGGATTCCCGCGGACGGTCTGGGTCAGGGTCATTTGAATGGAAGTCCTGAGGCGCAACAATGGACAAATCGTGACCGTGCGCCGCCGAAATGTCCACCGGCTTGCCGAGGCCTTCATTCGGAGACAATGCGCCCCTTCTCATCATCTTGCGAGGCGCGCCAGCTGCCAAAGGACGCCGAGTCCGTTCGAAAGCGGCCCGGATGAGCAATCCGGTTCAGGGGCGCGCCGAAAGGCTCAGGCACACCGCCTTCTGCCGGGTCGCCAATGGGGAACCTGGCCGTACGGGAGGAGCCACTCCGGCGGTCCTCCCCCCGCTGGCATGACCCCTCGGGCGGTCTCGACACGGAGGCTGCGTCCGGAGGATTCAGCGGGTCAGCTTGAGGATGATCTCACGGTGGGCCGGAAAGGCCTGGAGCAATGCGTGGCGTGCTCCGTGCTGGTAGTCGGCGCGGTCAAATCCCGGTGCCATGGTGGTGCCGAGCAGGGCGAAGCGCCCTCCGGGGCTGAGCCGTGATCCCTGCCACACCCCTTGCGGCACCACGACCTGCGGCCGCATCCCTCCTTCGAGCGCAGGGCCCAGCAGGAGGGTCTCCCCCGTGCCGTCAGGACGCAATTGGGTGAGCTCAACGGGATCGCCCCTATAGAAGTGATAGATTTCATCGCTCGCGAGACGGTGGAACGCGGAGAAGGTCTCCGGGGTGAGGAGGTAGTAAATCGCCGTCGCGACGGCGCGGTCCCCGCTGTAGCGATCGGGCAGGACCCGGCGCGGCAAGGAATCATCGGAGCGGTACGTTTCCACGTAGTACCCGCCTTCCTCCGGCAACGGGCGCATGTTCAGCATCGCAATAATCTCGGGAGCGGTCATCGGCGTCTCCTTCTTGGATTCGGTCCTCGAAGCTGTTGAACCGCGCCCTTCTCTAGCATCTTTGCTGTTCGTACGCCAGCGCCCCATACAACCCTCGACTCATTTCGCACCCGAAAACCAAAACCTACGGAGAACTGGGTCACCATCCGCACCGAAGACGGCAGAGAGCAGCCTTATGAAGCCCGGCCGGTGGGCCGGAACAAGCTGGAGAGGATGGCCCGCGGCGAGCCCGTGATTCTTCTCGTGGATGAAGAGAACAAGGTGATCGAGGTCGCCACAGCCCTGAAGAGGGGCACCCCCTCTTTTGTGGCAGTTAGGCGGTCGCTTTCCGCATCAACGCCGGGACCAGTCTCACAAGATGCGGCCCGTACCCGACCATGGTGTACCGCCCCTGGATTTGCTGATTCGCCCGCCCCAGGTAGGCGGGGCACAGGAGCGCGCACCCGCCGTTGCACAAGAGCCGCGTGTACAGCGGCCCCCCCTTCCCGCTGGTATTTATCGCAGCGATGCAACTCCGGCTCCATCTTCCGCCTCCATCGCGTGAACACACGTACTTGCACGTTCAGGGCTTGTCACAAACGTAGAAGACCGCAGGAGAAACGACAAACCTACGGAAGGAGGGAGAGGACGCTGATGCTTGCGGGTGGCGCGGGGCGGGCGGGATGCGGCACGGTCAGTCCAGAACGACCTTTTCCGGTCAAGTGTTTTGTGACACGGCGACTCTGCTACAATCGGCCGGTGTCTTAACGTATGGAGGGGGCACATGGCGTTCCGGAATGTCACGAGACCGTCTCAGAGGCTCCTGCTTACATCGGCGGCGTTGATTCTCCCCGTCGTCTTGCCGGGCTGTGCGACGACGCAGGTCGCGACAACGGCCGAAGCAAAAAGCGCCAAGGAAGAACGAGTGGTCGATCCCTTGGCGCGGTTGCCGGTCGCGCCGCCAACCCCGACGCCGGCGCCTCCGCCGCCCGCCGCCGTGCAAAGTGCTCCACAGGAAGCCGAGGCGCCACCGGCCGTATTCCTGTTCGATATTCCGTTTCAATTCGACCGCTATACCCTTCGGCCCGAATCACGAAACATGGTGGAAGTGAACGCCAATCGGCTGCGCGAGAAACACGGCTGGCGGTTGCTGCTCGAGGGCCGGACCGACGAGATCGGCAGCGTCGATTACAATCTGGTGCTCGGTGAGCGACGGGCGCGGGCCGTCCAGGACTATTTGATCGACCTGGGCGTTCCTCCCTCGTCGATGGAGATCGTCAGCTACGGCAAAGAAAAGCCGCTCTGTCTCGAGCACACCGTCCCCTGCTGGGCCGAAAACCGCAGCGTGCACTTTGCGGTGAAGTAGCTCGTCCGAACTTCCCCGCTTTACAAGCGCAAAAAGAAAGGCCCTGAGGGTTCAGTCCTCTGGGCCTTTTCATGAAGCTCGGCACAGCAAAAGGCTCCGACCGGATCCCCGCTCGGAGCCTTTTGCTAAGTCGTTGGGTGCGGGGGAGAGATTTGGCCTCCGGCCCGGCGGCCTCACTGCCGGTCTCGAAGACTCGACCTTTTCCTTTCTAGCGGTCGGCGTTCGGCCGCTTCAAATCCTTCCCTGTAGTGGATGAAGACGTTGGTTGCGGGGGAAGGATTTGAACCTTCGACCTTTGGGTTATGAGCCCAACGAGCTACCAGACTGCTCCACCCCGCAGCGCGATGCTAGCAAAGCGCTCCGAATGAAGTCAAGGAAACCGAGGGGCCGGCTTGTTGCGCTTTGGAGAAAAACGTATTAGCCTGGAGAAGCGCAGGTGGACCGATGCAGACTCTGCTCAGGGCTGCAGCATGTCTGTGCCTGTTGGTAGCGACGCCTCCGCTCGGGTGGGCACAGCCGCCTTCTTCCCCGCCACGATCCGGTCATCTGCGGGCCAGCCCCCCGCGCCAAGAGCGGCCGCGCCTTGACCCGCCTCCCGGCGACCAGTCGCCGCCGCCGCCGCGCTCCTTCTGGCAGCGGCTCCACCAAGGGATCACAAGCGCCAGCTCGTACCGCCGGCTCCCGAAACAGGCTCAGCGCATCAAGGACCTGCCGCAGGAGTTAGAAGAGGACCGGCTGCTGAGCGTTCTTCCGCAGGCCTCCTTGCTCGATGGGGCGCTGAAGGCTGAAGCGGAAGTGGCCTTTAGCACGGCCGCTTCCAGCGCTTCCGTGATCGGCCGGCAGGGGGTGGGGGATGCGCGGCACCGGCTCTTGCGGTTTGGCCTGACCGGAACGGAAGGGCCGCTTCGCTACGGGGCGAGCTTTCGCGAGGCCGGGAGCGCCTTTCTCAACCTTCAAGACCAGGCACAGAGGGAAGTCTGGGCAGAATGGCAGTGGGGGATCGCCCGGCTCAAAGGCGCCCTCTCGGAAAGCTGGAACAATCTCGACAAGGACCCGCGGCGGTCGCAGCTCTCGCAGAGCCACCAGCGCCTGACCCTCCTGCTTGCGCCGCCCTCTTGGCCGGAGCTGACCCTCGCCTACGCGCGCGGCGCCTCCGCCAGCTCATCGGAGCCCAACGGCACGGCAGTCCAGCGCGGTGAATCCGAGACGGTTGAGGCGGGGTTGTCATACACGGCCGGTGCCTGGTCCGCCCGACTCTCCTCTGGCTACTTGGTCACCAGCGACCTGCTTCGCCCCGGCACGGAGACCATCAGTCAGTCCTACTCATGGACAGGCTCCTACCGCCCGACCGAGACGTTCTCGATCACCTCCGCCCTTGGGCTTCGCGAAGAGCACCGGCAATGGTCCGCCGTATGGCTGGACACACCTACCGCCTCCGTGTCACTGAGCTACGAGCCGGCCCAGGACATGTACCTCTCGGCGCTGGGGTCTTTCAATCATACGGAAAGCACCGACCACTCGGTGGACAACACTGCGTATACAGCCAAGAGCGCGCTGAGCTGGACGGCCTTGCACTCCGCCCTTCGCGAGACGCTGGCCTTCGAGGCCGGGTACTCTCATGCGCTGGACGCGGTACGGGCCCGCTCGACCGAGGAGCTCTCAGGCGTGATCCGTTTGCAACTCGCCGGCCTGTAAGGTTCCGCTCGCCTGCCCGAAGCCGTCGCACCTGTGATAGACTCCCCCCAAGACTGACGGAGGGATATGCCATGCGCCAAGAGGACCAATCCCCACAGCAGCCTTCTCTCAGCCGGCGAGCCTTGCTGGCCGGAGCCGCCTCATGGGCCGGCTTCGCCGCAGTCCAGGTGGCGGTCTCATCGTTCAGTACCGCCGCACCGCCCATTCCCGGCCCTGGGGACCCCGCGCGGGTGCCCGGCCGCCCGCCGAAGCCCTACGGCCAGCGTGCCGCGTTCGAACGGGCGGTCCGCCTGGCCGGTGCCACAAGCTCCCTGACGCCGTTGCAGGACCTGCATGGGATCATCACCCCATCGGCGCTGCACTTCGAGCGGCATCACAACGGCGTTCCCGTGATCGAGCCTGCCCGCCACCGGCTGCTGGTGCATGGCCTGGTGGAACGGCCGATGCGCTTCACCATGGAAGACTTGAAGCGCTTTCCCTCCGTGTCCCGCGTGGCCTTCATCGAGTGCTCGGGCAATTCGGGCGGCGAATGGCGCAAGCCCGCGGGCCGGACCCCGCAGGAAACCCACGGCCTGCTCAGCGCGAGTGAATGGACCGGTGTGGCGCTGGCGACGGTCTTGCGCGAGGTGGGGCTGCGACCTGACGCGACCTGGATGCTGGCCGAGGGCAGCGATGCGGCCGTCATGACCCGAAGCCTGCCGGTCGCCCAAATCCTCGATGAGGCACTGCTCTGTTATGCCCAGAACGGCGAAGCCTTGAGGCCGGAGCAGGGCTATCCGTTGCGGTTGCTGCTGCCGGGGTGGGAGGGCAATGCCTGCATCAAATGGCTCCGCCGGCTGAAGCTCGGCGCCGCGCCGTTCATGACACGCGAAGAGACCTCCCACTACACCGATCTCATGCCGGACGGCACAGCGCGCCAGTTTACCTTCGTCATGGAAGCCAAGTCGGTCATCACGAGCCCCTCGGGCGGGCAACGGATGACGCCGGGGTTCGTCGAGATCCGGGGCCTGGCCTGGAGCGGGCGTGGCCGCATCACCGGGGTGGACGTCAGCACGGACGGCGGGCGGACGTGGCGGGCGGCGGAGCTTCAGGAGCCGGTTCTCGCGAAATGCACGACCCGGTTCCGGCTGCCGTGGCGGTGGGAGGGAGCGGAAGCGACGCTGCAGTCACGCTGTCGCGACGAGAGCGGATACGTGCAACCGACCCGCCAGGCATTGGTCGCGGTCCGTGGAGTGAACTCCTATTACCATTACAATGCGATCCAGAGCTGGCTCGTGAAGGCAGACGGGACGGTCACGAACATCCATGTCTAAGCGGACCCCACGTTACCTCGTGGCGGCGGCCGGTCTGGCGCTCTGCATGGGGGCGGTCGGCGAGCTACGCGGCGAAGGCCAGCGTCCCGTCGGACTGGGGAGCCCTGCCACCGACGCCGAGATCCGTGCGTGGGATATCGACGTCTCGCCTTCGGGAGCGGGACTCCCGGCCGGCCGGGGCACCGCCAAGGAAGGCGCCACGGTCTATGCGGCCAAATGCGCCTCGTGCCACGGGGCGACCGGAGTCGAAGGCCCGGCGCCCCGCCTCGTCGGAGGCATCGGCAGCCTGGCCACGGGAGACCCCATCAAAACCGTGGGGAGCTACTGGCCCTATGCGACCAGCGTGTTCGATTACGTCCGCCGCGCCATGCCCTTCACGGCGCCACAGTCCTTGACGCCCGAGGAGACGTACGCGGTCGTGGCCTGGATGCTGTTCCAGAATGGCCTCATCGAGGAAGCGGCCGTGATGGATGCGGCGACGCTGCCGAAGGTGGAAATGCCGAACCGTCACGGATTCGTACCCGACCCCCGCCCTGACGTGAAGCGTTAATCGTGAAGCGCAAACCTGTAAGCACCCGGCAAGGGTAAAGACTCTTTAAGGACGAGAGACGCTTCACGAACGACGTGGAACGGTTAACGATTGACGTTGAGCGTCTGGAGCTGCTTTTCCACCTCGTCCGCTTCGGGACCCGTTCCCCTCGCTTTCAAAGCCCGCAGCAAACCCGAGAGTGCCCAGTCGTTCTTGGGATAGAGGGCGAGATCCTCGCGGAAGACGGCTTCGGCCTCCTTCGCCCGGCCGGCGCGCAAGAGCGCGGCCCCGTAGAGGGCGCGTGTGGGGTACCAGGGCCGCAGCTCCTCGCGCGGGAGCTGATCCTGCAGCGCAAAGGCGACGAGATAATTGCCGCGCATAGACTCCAGTCTGCCCCGCCGCCCCTCGATCTCCCCGGCCAGTGTGAAGTAGGCCAGCGCCATCATCGCCTTGTCCGCGGACATTCCCTGCATCGGGGGCAGCTCCGCGCGGTGGAGACGATCCAGGGCACGCAGCTCGTGCGTCGCGGCCTGCAGCTTGCCTTTCGCCGCAAACGCGTGGCCGCGCGCGGCATGCCGGAGCGCGCGCTGGAACGCCGGCCGGCCCTCGGCAGCCGGCTCGGCGAGGATGTCGTCCCAACGCCCGAACCGGACCAGGGTAAAGAACGGCGCCGCAAGCTGGCGATAATGGCCGGGCACGTCCGTCTTGTCCTGCGGGACCGTGGCCTCCAGCTTCCAGGCGGCGTCAATGGCGGCCTTGGCATCGCCGCCCAGCGTCGAGGCCTGCCAGAGGAAATCCACGTGATGCGGATAGTACGACCGGTGATAGGCCCCGGACCCGCCTTCATCCGCCAGCAGGGCCTCATCCGCCTTCACAGCCTGCTGGTTCGCGGCAATCCCGTCCCGATAGCGTCCGAGGCGGATATAGATGTGGGATGCCATATGGACCAGATGCCCGATTCCCGGCGCGGCGGCGACAAGCCGGTCGGCCGCCGCCTCGGCTTTCTCCGGGTAGGGCGAGTGCTCCAGTGCATGGATGTACAGGTGCAGCGCGAGGGGATGTCCGGGGTTCCGTGCGAGGACCGACTCCAGCGTCGCGAGCAATTCGTTCGTGACCGGCCCGGGTTGTCCGTCGTCCCCGTAGTGCCAAGGCGTGGTGTTCATCAAGGCTTCCGCGAACAATGCCGCCGCGTCCGGATCGTCGGGATACCGGTGCGCGAGATCCCGCATGGCGTTGGCATGGGCCACATCCAGCGCGTGCTGGTCCGTCGCCGGGGGCGAGGCGTACCGCGCGGCCAACGTCGTAAGGTACGCCTGCTCGGCCCCGCTCACGTTGGGGGCGCGTTCCACCGCTTTCTGCAGGCTCTCATACGCCAGGGCGCCGCTCGCCGGGGACATCGGGTCGTTGATCGTGGGGCCCAAGGTGTAGGCGACTCCCCAGTAGCACAGGGCGCAGCCGTCATCGAGCCGGGCGGCGTGGAGAAATGACCGACTCGCCGCGCCTTGATTGAACCCGAACTGAAACAGGAGCCCCTGATCGAAGTACTGCTGGGCCTCCGGAGAGGAGACAGTGACCGGATGCCGGTGCGAGCCGAGCCCGCCGGACAACGGAGGCGGCGGACGGGTGGCGCCCGGCTCGTCCGCGAGCGCGGGAGCGGCGGTCATCGAGACCACCGCGATCCCGAGCAGCAGGAATCGCTTCACACGCATGGTCCGTTCAGACATGCGCCCGCCCGTAGAGCCAGCCGACCGTCGCCCCGATGACGAAGACGATGGAGGCATAATAGACCCACAGGATCAGGAAGAGCAGACTCCCCAGCGTCCCCGAGAACACCAGACTGTCTTGCGCCAAGTCCACGTACCAGCCGAAGACCGCCTTCGACACTTCGAGCAGGACCGCCCCCGTCAACGAGCCGACGACCAGCGCCACGGCGCTCAGACGTCTGGCGGCCGAATACCGATAGAGCAGGTAGAAGATGGCCACGGTGAACAGGAAGTCCAGCAGTCCGGTGGCAAGCTGCCAACCCGGCGTGATCAACGGCGATAAGACCGGGAAGCTTTCGCCCACCTCCCGCACCATCGTCAGCACGAAGGTCAGGACCACCGTCGCGATGATCAACCCCACGGTAGCCAGCATGATCAGAAAATCCATGCCCATGTCCCGGAAGAACCGCTGGGGATTGCGCACCTCGAAGACGGTCGTGAGCACGGTCCGGACCGCCCGGAACAGGGACTGGCTGACCAGGAACAGCGCCACGAAGCCGACGAACCCCAACAGGCCGCGGTTGGCCACGATCAGCGAGAGGTTCTCGGTGTACGCCCGCTGCGAGGCCGGCAGCAAGGCCTGCAGCACCTCGCTCACGACGGCCGAGGCCTCTCCCTTCTCGACCACGGTGTAGCCGAGGGCGGAGATCACCAGCAGCGAGAGCGGCACCGCGAAGAGGAGAAGATTGAACGCCAGCCCAGCCGCGAGAAACAGCGCGTTGTCCGAGAAAAACTTCCGGGGCAGGGGCCGGAGCATCGCCCAGAGGGACCGAGCGCCCATATCAATGGTCGCGGGGTCCGGCGCCGGGCGGAAGGTGAACCGTGCGCTGGGGGAACGGGATCTCGATGCCTTCCTGTTTGAAGCGACGGAAGATGCGCTTGCGGAGCTCGTGCTGGACCGGGAACTGATCGCTGTATTCCCTGACATGGCAGGCGAGCGTAAAATCCAGCGAGGACTCCCCGAACCCCGGGTTGAAGCGGACGCTTGGAGCGGGAGTGCCGAGCAGTCCCGGCACCTGGCCCACGGCCCGGGTGGCCTCCTCCAACAGGATGCGCTCGATCCGGTCGGGGTCGGAATCGTAGGACACGCCGACCTGAATCGCCACGGCCATGCTCGGGTCCGGCAGATAATAGTTCGTGACGATGGACTGCGCCATCTTGCTGTTGGGGACGATCAGGACGTTGTTCGGCAGCATCCTGAGCTTCGTGGACCGCCAGCCGATGTCGAGGACATAGCCTTCCTGTCCGGTCTCGAGTTTGACGAAGTCGCCGACCCGGAACGGCCGCGACAACAGCAGATGCAGCCCGGCAAAAAAGTTCGACAAGGTTTCTTGCAGCGCCAGCGCCACGGCGAGCCCCCCCACGCCGAGCGCCGTCAGGATGGGCGTGACCGCGACGCCCAGACTGCCGAGGAGCACCAATCCGCCCACGACCCAGATCGCGACCTTGAACACGGTCAGGGAGAGTCCGGTGGCCTGGATCGGCAGATTCTTTTCTCTGAGCGTATGGCCCAGCGTCGCGCCGGAGAGGTTGGCCACGGCCGCCGTCACCGACAGCACCAGCAGGCCATACACGACGTTCAGCGCCACGGCGGTGGGCCGGGGAGGCAGCCGCGCCGCATCCACGGCCGCGTACACGCCGAGCAGCAGAGCCCAGGCGATCGAGGGCAGCCGGAGACTCCGCAGGACGATCTCATCCAGCGTCCTGCCCACCGCTCGCGTGTACAGCGCGCGGAACGCCACGTGCCGGACCCCGAGGGCGATGGCGGCCACCGCCGTAAAGATCAGGAGCGCGGTGAGGGGTCTTGCGAGATTGGCCGGCAACGGCAGCATTATCGTTCCTGTCAGGCGTCAGGCGCAGGGGATTGGTCGTACCCTGGGGGTTCGCTTCACGCCTCGCGCCTCGCGCCTCACGGAGGATAGGTAAGGGCCCCATCGGTGTCAAGCGGATGCCGCGATCATCCCGGACCCGTGGCTCTTTGAAAAATCGTTCGTGACCGGCCTGCTGCTCTTTCTCCCCGTGCTCGAGTTCGAGCACCATTTCAAATTTTCGGCCACGCTCGCGCTGTCCGCACCAGACGGCCGTCAGCTCAAGACCTACACCGCGGCATCTGATATTCCGGCGAAGACCAAGTTCCGTTCCCCGATGAACGAAGTGGAGCGGGACGGCGTGAAGGTAGCGGTCAGTGATCTGCTGGACCGCCTGACCGCACAGCTGATCGCCGACAAACCGTTTCTTGCCGCTGTCGGAAAAACGTCAGGACTCTAGGCAGGCTACTGGTCGGCTTCCAGCTGCAGGCGGGCGAGGGCGGCAGCCTTGGCTTCCTCGGCCGCCCGGCTGTAGCGCGGCTTTGGTTTGATGCCATCCGCCATCCGAAACGCTTTTTCGGCCTTCTCGTACTCCTGGAGCGATTCGTACGCGATGCCGAGGTTGTAGTAGGCGGCGCTGTTGTCCGGGTCCTGCTCCAGCACCATCTCCCAGAGGAGGATGGCATCTCTCGGGCGATTGGCCTTCATGAACTCGATCCCGCGGGTGATGGTGCGATCGTCAAAGAGGGCCCGGCCCTCCTCGAATTCCCGCGCCATCTTGACGGGATGGGGTTGGAGGTCCTCGAGGAGGCGGTCGACCGCCAGATGGACCATCTTGGCGAGCACATTGCCGCGCGACATGTCCGTGGTGGGCGGCTTGCCGGTCTGGCGGGAGTATTCCCGCAGCGCGTCAATCGCCCGCACCGTCACCCGTTTGGCGGAGAGCACCTCCCCGGTGTCGGCCTTGGTGACCCGGCAGGACACGATCACCCGGGCCTGCTCCGGCTGCAGGATGACCTTGCCCGAAAGCAGCGCATCGAGCCCCAGCGTTCTGCCGAGCCGGCGCGCTGCCTTCTCGTTCAGCACACCGATGCGCCCAATACCCTGCCGTTTGAGGGCCACGTCCAGTTGCGCGCGCTCGACCACCGTGAAATGGCCCCCGGACGCCAATTGCGAGCTGAAGAGCTCCGCCACCTGCTCGCCATTGCCGTCAGGCCAGCTGAACGGCAACACCCCGATCGTCTCCACCCCCAACTCCTTAAGGTCCACCGGGGGAGGAGCCTGCATCGTGAAATTCGCGGAGGTCGTCGCGCAGCCCAAGACCAGTGCCGTAAGCAGGCAGGCGCCCCCGGCCTTCCGTTTCACGTCTGTACTTCTACTCTTCACCCTTCACCCTTCACTCTTCACTCCTCACCCTTCACCCCTCACCGGCGTCTTAGCGGTTTCCTTCCCGCAACTCGATATGTACGTCCACCGGCGGGGCCGGCGCGCCGTCGTGTCGAGACGGAAACGGCTCTGCGGTCACCACCGCCTGCAAGGCCGCAGCATCAAGAAACGCGTCACCTGAAGTCTTGTTAATCTGCACCAACTGAACCTCCCCGGTGGCAGAGAGCCGGAACTGGACTCCCACGCTCCGCCGGCCTCCGGGTTTCCGGTAGGGCACACTCTGCTCCCGCCAGGCCCGCCGGATGCGACGCTCGATGTCATGCCAATAGGCCGGCCCTTGGGACAGCGCCGAGACCTGGACCAGCGGTTCTTCACGGATGCCGTCGCTGGGAATGGGCCTGGGGCTTTCCTCTCCCTTGGACTGGAGCGCAGGCACATCCGGCAGGGGCACCGCCGGGCTCGGTCCGCTCGCCGGCGATTGCCCGATCATCACGTACGCGGTCCGGGTGAAGACCGGCGTCAACGTCAGCTTCCCCAGCCGGACGAACGTGAATTCGATCGGCACGGCGGTGCGGCGAGACACGTCGGTTCCCTTCCCCAGCTCAAGCCGCACCGTGGCGGCCAGCTCGTGTCCCACCTGTCGCTTCAGAGGGATGAGTCGGCGGGCCAGCGCCGGACTTCCGACAATGACCGCCGGCTCGTCCGCCTGGACGAGGGGTCCGGTGACCTGGACCGAAATGACCACAGGCCCGACATGAGCGCCGTCATGTGTGGTGGCCTGCGCTATCTCGCTCTCCTCGAGGAGCTGGAAACGCGCGGAATGGACCTCGGATGACGCTGCGGCCAGGGGCCAGCCGACGGGGGCGAGTCCCAGGACGATCAGAAACCAGAGAAGACGCACGCGGCATTGTCGTACAGAGAAGGGGCGGGTGCAAGCCGACGGTGATTTTGGGGATGTGCGGGGAGTGGTGCGCCCGGCAGGACTTGAACCTGCGACCTGCGGGTTCGAAGCCCGACGCTCTATCCAGCTGAGCTACGGGCGCACAGCGCTATTAGGCGCAGCCGACCGGAGAGATGTCAAGCTGTGGAAAGAGGGAAATGAGCTGAAGGACCAGGCCGGCTGCGGCCCCGCGGGCTACCAGCGATCGCCCTGACCGCCGCCGCCACCGCCGCCGCCGAAGGAGCGTTTCTCCTGGGGCCGGGCTTCGTTCACGACCAGCGTCCGGCCACCCAGTTGCGTCCCGTTCAACGCCGCAATGGCCTTCTGCGCTTCTTCGTTCGTCGCCATCTCGACGAACCCGAAGCCGCGCGATTGGCCCGTGTAGCGATCCGTGATCACCTTGGCGGATTGCACGGTCCCGTGTTGGGAGAACACTTCGCTCAGCTGCTGGTCAGTGGTGGAATAGGGAAGACTTCCCACATACAGTTTGGTACCCACCGCAACCTCCACTATGCTGCGTGTTGTCTTGAGGGGACTGGGGAGGAGGGACTGGCAGGCGCATCACTCGCAGCACCACGGCCACTCACAGGTCCGGACAGCTTCCTCTGCAAGGCAACATCGGTTCAGGGCCCTTCCTTGCCATGCGCTCCATCGCTTGGCCCCCGAGCGATGAATTGCACAACCAGCATAGCATGGCGTCCCGGACAGTTCAACTCCCGGCGCCGGCTTTCCCCAGGACTTCCTCCGCCACCTGCACGACCGTGCGGCCGTCGGTCCGGATGACATGGTGCGCGGCGGCCTGGTACTTGGGGCGCCGCTCGCGGAGCACCTCCTCGATCTCCTCGGTGAACGACTTCGTACCCGTCAGCGACGGCCGCCCGGTATCCCCGCCGATCCGCTGGATGATCGTGGGAATCTCGGCGGTCAGCCAGAAGAGGAGGCCGTGGGCCCTCAAGCTCTCCACGTTTTCCGGCCTGAGAATCGCGCCCCCGCCGGTATCGATGATGACCCGGTCCCGTTGGGCCACGTCACGGCAGACCTCGGACTCGACGGCGCGAAAATTATCCCAGCCGAGCTGCTCGACGATCTGCGGGATGGAGAGTTTCAGACGCTTGACGATCTCGGCGTCGGTGGAGATGAGCGGCCAGCCCAGACGCTCCGACAGGACTGTCCCGACGCTGCTCTTGCCGGCGCCGCGGTAGCCGATGAGGACGATGTTCATCGAAAGCGGGATTCGAGCACCGCCCGCATGACGTCGGCCGGAGCCGGGCGGCCGGTCCACAGCTCGAACTGCGCCACGGCCTGGTACAGGAACATTTCGAGGCCGGGGATGATCCGGCAGCCGGCCGCCCGGGCATCGCGGAGCAGCCGGGTCTCGCGCGGGTTGTAGACGATATCCATCACGGTGAGGTGCCTGCCGAGCGCCGAGGGGGGAGCGCAACTCTCCTCGACCTTGGGATACATGCCGACCGGCGTGCAGTGAATCAGCACGGTGCTCTGTATGATCCCGCGTTCGAGCGTGTCGGGCTCCAGCGGCGCGTCCTCGACCGCGAGCTTCGTCAGGCGCCTGAGGTCCCGGGCCAGGCTCTCCCGTTCGCGGTCGTCGATGCCCAGGATCGTCAAGCCATCGATCGTGGTCTTCGTGGCGAGGGCGAAGGCGATGGCCCGGGCCGCCCCGCCCGATCCGAGCAGCAGGACATGCGCCTTCTCCAGAACCGCGCCGCCTTCGCGCAGGGCCCGCAGCGCCCCGTCCGCGTCCGTGTTGTACCCATGCAGCTTGCCGTTCTCCACCAGAATGGTGTTCACGGAGCCGATCTGCTTCGCGGTCGGGTCGATCTGATCGAGCAGGGGGACGATCGCGACCTTATGCGGAATCGTCACGCTGAACCCGCGGGCATTGCCGAGCGACCGGATGCCGTGCACCGCGCCGGGCAGGTCTTCGACCCGCAGCGCCAGGTAGACGAAGTTCAGGCCGAGGTGCTGAAAGGCCGCGTTGTGGATCGCGGGGGAGAGGGAGTGCTCGACCGGGTTCCCGAGGACGCCGCACCACTGTGTCTTGGGATCAATGTTCATGACGCGAAGTGATCGGTCAACCGTCATCCGTCGTCAGTTTACTGAAAACTGAATACTGACAACCGATTACTTATTGGTTTTCCCCGTGATCTTCTGGGCCACGTACTGCCGGCCGGTCACTTCGTACAGGACGGAGACCGCATCGCCGTTGCTCACGTCCTGCAGCGATTTCAGCCCGCCGGCGTACTGGGTCTTCTTGGTCGTCACGAAGCCGAAGCGCGTGCCGTCCTTCTTGACCACGAGCTTGCCCCCGGCCGCGTCCACCATCAGCACCGTCCCCGCAAACTCCGTCGCCCCCAAGACCGGCAACGCGACAACGGTTCCCGCGAGCACAGACAACACTAGGCCGATGATGGGGCTCTTTTTCTTGCTCATCTCTTTACCTCACCTTCTTCAGGATGCTCAAAACGGCGTCCAACCAGGCCGCAGGGCGTGCGGCGACTGAGGCATACGTTTTCAGTACGCCGCAGGGTGCACGGCGCGATGAAGCAAGAACGCCACGGTTGTGCACGCCGCCGAGGCGGTGAGGCGGCCGGTTCCGGAATGTCTGACAGCAGGGGCGCCCGAGAACGCAGTTGGAGGTCGTTTTCAGCATCCGTCATCTGGCGGTCATGCCTCCGTCGAGCGGGATGATCGCCCCCGTCATCCATGCCGAATCATCGCACGCGAGATACAGCACCAGCTTGGCCACCTCCTCCGGTTTCCCGGTCCTCGCCATCGGATACGCAGCCAGGACGGCGGCAAGGCGATCCGGCTCGGCCATCAGCGGCTCGGCCATGGGCGTCTCGATCAGGCCCGGGCAGATCGCATTGCACCGGATATTCTGGGCGGCATAGTCGATGGCCAGGCAGCGGGTCAAGGCATTGAGCCCGCCCTTGGTGGCCCCATAACCGTGCAGCAGGGGGATTCCCACCAGTGCGGCAATCGACGAAATATTGATGATCGAGCCCCCGCCCGCCTGCAGCATGTGGGGAAGCGCCGCGCGGGTCATCCGGAACACGCCGGTCAGGTTCACCGCGAGCTGCTCTTCCCAGGTGGCGTCATCCGTTTCGTGCAACGGCTTGCCGAATGAGCCGATCCCGGCATTGTTCACCAGAATGTCCAGGCGGCCGAAGGTCCTGACGGCCTGCGCCACCGCCGACCGGACATGGGCCTCATCCGTGACGGAGCCGGTGACCGCCAGCGCGCGGCCGCGCGCCCGCTCGATCTCCGCCACAACCTGCTCCAGGACGTCCTTGCGGCGGCCGGTGATAACCACGCTGGCGCCTTCGCGGGCAAAGAGCCGGGCAACGGCCGCCCCGATGCCCACCCCGCCGCCGGTCACCAGGGCGACCTTATTCTTGAGCGGCACTGTTGCCCTCCTCAGGCCCCGCCCCCTCGGAAGCCGGCTCGCCCTCCTCTGCATCGACCGGCAGAGCCGCTTCGCGCCGTCCCCAGAAACCCGGCTCCACCTTCCGGGCCACCGTGATGAACCCGGAGTGGGCCACCATCCGGTGGTCCGGCCGCACGCTCCGACCCTGCACATTCCAGGTCCGCAACAAGGTCTCAAAGGTCTGAATGAGCCCGAACACCCGCGCCCGCTCCAGCGCCTCGACCGTCTGCATGACTTGCGGCACCGTCGGCACGTAGCTGAGATAGATCCCGCCGGACCGCAACGCGAGGGCGGCGGCCGGCACGACGCGCCAGGGCTCGGCCAGGTCCAGGACGACCCGGTCGAAGCTCCCGGGCTCCTCGATCCCTTCGTAGACGTCCCGCTTGCGCAGGATCAGGTTGGGGACGGCGCCCAGATAGCGCTCGATATTCTTCATCGCCGTCCGCGCGAAGTCCTCGCGGGTTTCATAGCTCACCACGCTTCCCTGCGGGCCCACGGCGCGCAACAGCGCCATGGTCAGCGCGCCCGAGCCGGTGCCGGCTTCGAAGACGCGCGCGCCGGGATGGACGTCGGCCCAGATGGTGATCATGGCGAGGTCCTTCGGGTAGATCACCTGGGCGCCGCGCGGCATCTTCAAGACGTACTCGCCGAGCGCGGGCAGGAGGGCCACCATCCGCGTGCCCCGGGACAGCGTCACGATGGACCCGTCGGGCTTCCCGATGAGGGCGTCGTGCGCGATCCGCTCGCCGCTCCATTGAAAGGTTTCGCCCGCCTTGAGGGTGAGGGCGTAGCGGCGCCCTTTCTTGTCCACCAGATGGAGATGATCGCCGCTCTGAAAATTTCCCATAGAATTTGTCATTGTAGGTAAAGGCTTGACCGTATTGCAACACGGGCTCCTCTCGAGTGCATCAGCGCACTGCCTGCCCGCTGATGACGAGCCAAGCCGGTTGACACTGTTCTCGAGACGGCCGTATCATCCGTCCACCACATCGATTCCACCCGGCGCATGGGGACAGTCTCTGCACTGTGCGCCCTCCACCTCTGTTGAGGCTGTGCATGCGGGTTCCGGCGCTCGGCTGTCGTCACGGCACCTCGGCACGACTACGTGGCTTCCTGTTCCTTTTCCTGCTTCCCTGTCTCGTCCTGTTCCCGGATGCCCCGGCCGTCCCCGCGAACGATTCGTCCGACGAGAGAAGCCCGATCGTCGTCGCGACTTATGAAGGCGTCATCAATCCGGTGTCGGCTGAATACCTGCACGACGCGCTGGCCCTCGCCGAAAGTCTCCATGCCCAGGCCGCGGTCATCCAGCTGGACACGCCGGGCGGGCTCGACACCTCCATGCGGCTGATCATCCGGGACATCGCCGCCTCCTCCTTCCCGGTGGTGGTCTACATCTGGCCGTCCGGCGGCCGGGCCGCCTCGGCGGGCGTGTTCATCACGCTGGCCGCGCACGTCGCGGCCATGACGCCGGGCACCAACATCGGCGCGGCTCATCCGGTCGCCATGGGCGGCGGCGAGATGGACAAGACGATGAAGGACAAGGTCGAGAACGACGCCGTGGCTTACGTCAAATCCATCACGCAGCAGCGCGGGCGCAATGCGAAGTGGGCTGAGGACGCCGTGCGGAAGAGCGTCTCGGTCACGGAGCAGGAAGCGCTCGACCTGAAGATCATCGACCTCGTGGCCAAAGACCTCCCGGACCTGCTCGGGAAGCTGGACGGGCGCGACGTGCCCATGGGGGCCAGGCACGTGGTGCTCCGGACGAAAGACGCACCGCTGCGGGAATTTCCGATGGGCTGGCGCATGGAGATGCTGAAGGCGCTGAGCGATCCGAACATCGCCTACATCCTCATGACCATCGGGACGATCGGGATCCTGGCGGAACTCTACAACCCCGGCGCGGTCCTGCCGGGGGTGGTGGGCGCCATCAGCCTGATCCTGGCCTTTTATTCATTCCAGTCGCTCCCGGTGAACTACGCGGGCGTGCTGCTGATGCTGCTGGGGATCGTCCTGTTCATCCTGGAGGTGACCGTCACCAGCTACGGGGTGCTGGCCCTGGGGGGTGTGACCGCGATGATCCTCGGTTCCTTGATGCTGTTCAAAGCCGAGGCGCCGTTCTTGAAGGTCTCCTGGACCGTCATCCTCCCCGTGGTCTCGCTGGCGACCGCCTTCACGCTGCTCGTGGTGGGCATGGGCGTGCGGGCCATGCGGCGCCGTCCGACCACCGGCCAGGAGGGCATGGTCGGCCTGGTCGGCGTTGCCCGGAGCGATTTCAGCCCCCACGGCCAGCTCTTGGTCCGCGGCGAGCTCTGGGACGCCGTCAGCTCGGAGCCCTTGAGGGCCGGTGACCGGGCGGAAGTGCTCCGCGTCGAGGGCCTGACACTGCACGTCAAACCGACAACCACACCCTAGCGAGGTCGATATGAATCTCCTGCTCAGTCCGATGGCGATCGTGGTCCTGGCCGTCATCCTGGTGATGATGGGCTTCAACGTGCTGCGCGAATACGAGCGCGCGGTCATCTTTCGGTGGGGTCGGCTCGCCCGCGGGATCTTCGGCGGGAATGGGCCGGGCGTCGTGGTCATCATCCCCCTGATCGATAAAATGGTCCGCGTCAGCCTCCGCACGGTGACCATGGACGTTCCGCCTCAGGACGTCATCACCAAGGACAACGTCTCGGTCAAGGTCAACGCCGTCATCTATTTCCGGGTGGTGGACCAGCAGAAGGCCATCGTCGAGGTGGAGGACTACCTCTACGCCACCTCCATGATGGCGCAAACGACGCTCCGGAGCGTCCTCGGCCAGAGCCAGCTCGACGATCTGCTCTCGAAGCGGGAAGAGATCAACGCCGACCTGCAGCGCATCATCGATCAGCAGACCGAGCCCTGGGGCGTGAAGGTCTCCGCGGTGGAGGTGAAAAACGTGGACTTGCCGCAGGAGATGCAGCGGGCGATCGCCCGGCAGGCCGAGGCGGAGCGGGAGCGGCGGGCCAAGGTGATCCACGCGGAGGGCGAATTCCAGGCTGCCCAGCGTCTGGCGGATGCGGCCAACGTCATCAGCGTGAATCCGGCTGCCCTGCAGCTCCGTTTTTTACAGACCCTGGTGGAGATCTCGGCCGAGAAGGACTCCACGACCATCTTCCCGGTGCCCGTCGGCATCATCAGTGCATTCATGCAAAATTACCTGAAAAAGGAGTGACTTAGACATTTTCAAACCCCTCTGTCAGCTTTTGTCTCTTGTTCTTTCCTCCCCCCCTTTGCTACCCGTAGTTTAAGGTTATCTCACGTTCATGGCGGTGGTTGGGGGCCGCCCGGAAGCCTTGATTCGCGGGCACTTGCAACCGCGAATCCTTTTGAGGGGGCTTGTCTCTAAGCAAACTGAAGGAGCATGTGTCGCGTAAGGATTACAGATGAGCAAAGATGACCTCTTGAAAAATAACCCGGAACGCGAGGGGGAGCCGGAGGCGCTCGACCTGGAGTCTGATGACCGTGAGGCGAGCGACCTGCTGGAGATCATCGAGCGGGACACCGATGCCAAGAAGCCGGACCCTGAGACCCCTGGGCCGGTCAAGGCCAAGAAGGAGCAGGAATCCCCTGCAGCGCTGGAGTGGCACTACCTCCGTTCGTTCGCAGAGCGGCCTCTGCTGACGCGGGGCGCCGAGCTGACGCTGGCCAAGCAGATCGACCGGGGGACGCGGGGGGTCCGCAAGGCCCTCCGGGAAGCGGTGCGGGTCGCCGGGGGGATGCGGAAGCCCGAGCCGGTCCAGGAATGGATTGGATCGCTGGATGAGATCCGAAAACTCAGCGGCCTGTCGGCCACGGCGCTCGACCGTGCAGAGTTTATGTTGAAGAGCCTGATCGCAGAAGCCCGGTCACAGGGCAAACTGACTCGGTCCCGGCAGCTCGCGCGCAGTCATCGCGAGGTCCAGCAAAGCCGGATCACGCTGGAAACGGGCAAGGATGAGCTCGTGCAGCGGAACCTGCGGCTGGTGGTGGACATCGCCAAGCACTATAACGGTCGGGGGCTCAGCCTGCTTGACCTCGTGCAGGAGGGCAACATCGGCCTGATGAAGGCCGCTGAACGTTACCAGCACCGGAAGGGCTTCAAGTTCAGCACGTATGCCACTTGGTGGATCCGGCAGGGGATCACGCGCGCCCTGGCGGATCAATCCCGCACGATCAGAATTCCCGTCCACATGACGGAGGCGTCGCACCGCATCATGCGGACGTCCCGGCGGCTGGCCCAGCAGCTCGGACGCGAGCCGCGCGCGGACGACATCGGACGGGAGCTGCGCCTGCGGCCCAGCAAGATCCACGAGACGATGCAGGTCTTCCAGGAGCCGGTGTCCCTGGAGAACCCCGTGGGGGACGGCGAGACCGTGCTCGGGGAATTCATCGCCGACCGCAACGCCGTCTCCCCCGAGGCCCACGTGCACCGCACGGATTTGAACCAGGAGTTGGACCGCATCCTCGGGACGTTGACGCCGCGTGAGCAGGTCGTCATCCGGATGCGGTTCGGGATCGGGCAGGACGAGCCCTACACGCTCGAGCAGGTGGGGCAGAGCCTGTCTGTGACGCGCGAGCGCATCCGTCAGATCGAGGCCAAGGCGCTCAAGAAACTGAAAGCGCCGGGGATCAAGGAGATGTTCGCGGCCATCCGCTGAACAGGGATCGTTACACGTAATTCGTGAAGCGTGAAACGTCCGATTGAGAGAATGGGCGAGTCTAACTACCTCGCCCATTTTGTTTTTCTGAGCTCTGTTCCTCTTCCGCTCCTCCTGATTAGACGGTTAACGGTGAACGATTAACGTCTTTTGCTTCGCATGCGATTGTGAGAGAATGCGGGCCGTCATGGCGGCCGTTCGCGCATTCAGGGTCCCAATCAGCCTCGTGCCCGCCCTCCTGACCCTGGCTCTTCCTGCGCTCACCCACGCCGAACATCCTGTCGGTCGCGTCCCGCAGAAAGAACTGTCGGTCCCGGCCGTGGTGGCGGCCGTCCGTCCATCGGTGGTCACGGTCATGACACGCGGCCTCCCGCCGAATGCCTATGTCCATCCGTCCCCGCCGGGGTCAGGATCCGGCATCATCATCGACGACAAGGGGTTCATTCTGACGAACAACCACCTGATCGAGGGGGTGAAGAACGTGCTCGTCGGCCTGGCCAACGGGCGACTGACGCCCGGGCGGGTCGTGGCCCGTGACTTCTTGACCGATCTGGCCGTGGTCAAGATCGACGCGAAGGATCTCGTGGCGGTCACGCTCGGCCAGTCTTCCGCCCTCCAGATCGGCGAGACCGTGGTGGCGATCGGCAATCCTTTTGCCTTGAAGGGCGGCTCCACGGTCACCATCGGAGTGGTCAGCGCGCTGGACCGCGCGATCCTGGCCCCCAACGGGGAAACGCTGTATGACCTGATCCAGACCGACGCCGCCATCAATCCGGGGAACAGCGGCGGGCCGCTCGTCGATCTCTCCGGCCGCGTCGTGGGAATCAACGCTGCGGTGGCGCCGGCGGCCCAGGCCATCAGCTACGCCATCGCGATCGACGCCGTCTACCCGCTGATCCAGTCGATGCTCGTGCGAGGGAGCGTGCTGCGTCCGGAGTTGGGCTTTGTGCCGTTGACGGTGAGCCCGAGCGTCGCGGCCAGCTTCAATCTCGACGTCGACCGGGGCGTCCTGGCGGTGCAGGTCGACCCGGACAAAATGGCCGGCCAGGCCGGGCTGCACACCGGCGATGTGATCATGGCCGTCGACAGCACCGAGGTCTACAATCTCGGCGACTTCTGGCATGCCCTGCAGAAGCCGTCCGACCAGCCACGCATCCAACTCACGGTGTACGGCAAGACCGGCCAATTTTCCGTGTCTTTGCCGCGCCTCCCCCAAACGCAGGCCCCCCGCTGAGCCGATCAGACCGGTTTTCCTCCTCGTGGTATACTTTCCCTACCTGCCGCGGCCGGAGTGACGACGACCGGCGCGGCCTTGCAGCAGACCCGGATCACGACCCGTGAAGGTGCCTGCCGTCTTGCTCGATTTCGCCAGCCTCGATTATCCGACCGCCTGGAACCTCCAGCGGAGCCTCGTGGAAGAGCGGCGGCTGGATCGCCGGCCGGATACTCTCATCCTCCTGGAGCATGAGCCGGTCTTCACACTCGGCCGCCGCGCACAGCCGGCCCATTGGGGCGGCGATCTCGCGACGCTGGGGGCGGCCGGCTACCCCGTGCACGAGGTGGAGCGCGGCGGGTCGGTGACCTACCACGGTCCCGGGCAGCTCGTCGGCTATCCGATCCTGCAGCTCAACCGGTATTGCGCCGGCCCCAAGACCTACATGCGCCTGCTGGAAGAAGTCCTGATCCGCACGCTTGCCGACTGGGGGATCGCGGGACGCCGGATCGACCGGTTGCCGGGGATCTGGATCGGCGAGCGCGAGAAGATCGCCGCGATGGGTGTCCGGATCGTCCACGGCGTTACCATGCACGGCTTTGCGCTGAACGTGACGGTGGACCTGGCGCCCTTCGGCTTGATCATCCCGTGCGGCATCGAGGGATGCCGAGCCACCTCGATGGCGGCGGTCCTGGCCGGGGACGTGGATCGACGATCGGTCCGGCAGCGACTCGCCGCCCACTTTGCCGAGGTGTTCGGGATGGAGTGGAAGACGATGCCCGGCGCCGACCGGTCCCTCGTCGGCGCCACGCGACCCTCGCATGAACGGAGTACGACCGATGCTTGAACAGATTGGTGAGCTGGACAACCCGACCTTCCGTCTGGCCGTCGCCCAGTTCGATCAGGCGGCGGAAATCATGAACCTCGACACGAACCTGCGGCAGCGTCTGAAGCTGCCCCAGCGCTCCCTGATCGTGACCCTGCCGATCCGGATGGATGACGGCTCGATCAAGGTCTTCCTGGGGTACCGCGTCCAGCACGATTCCTCCCGTGGACCGTGCAAAGGGGGCATCCGCTACCATCCCGACGTCAATCTCGGGGAGGTGGCGGCCCTGGCGATGTGGATGACCTGGAAATGCGCTCTGGCGGGGCTCCCCTACGGCGGCGCCAAGGGCGGGGTGCGGATCGCGCCGGACGAGCTGTCGCTCGGCGAGATCGAGCGCGTGTCCCGGCGGTATGCCGCCGAAATCTTTCCGCTGATCGGTCCCGACAAGGACATCCCCGCGCCGGATGTGGGCACCAACGCGCAGATCATGGCCTGGATGATGGACACCTACAGCCAGCAGATGGGATTTGCGGTGCCGGGGGTCATGACCGGCAAGCCTCTGTCGATCGGCGGCAGCCTCGGGCGGGAGGAAGCCACGGGCCGCGGCGTGGTCGACGTCACCCTGGAGGCCATGCGACACTTGGGCCTCGCCCGGGAGAAGGCCACCGTCGCGGTCCAGGGGTTCGGCAATGTGGGCTCCCACACGGCGCGCATCATGCGGGAAGCCGGCCTGCGCGTCATCGCCGTCAGCGACAAGGAAGGCGGGCTCTACAACGAGCAGGGGTTGGACATCCCCGAGTTGCTGGCGCGCTACCGCCAGAACGGACATGCCTCCCTGCGGACGATCCCGATGGGCGACTGGATCACGAACGACGAACTGCTGGCCCTGGAATGCACGACTCTTGTGCCGGCCGCGCTCTCCGAGCAGATTACGAAGCGGAATGCGTCCCGGGTCCGGTGCCGGATCCTGGCCGAAGGGGCGAACGGCCCCACCACCTTGGACGCCGATCAGGTCCTCACGGACAAGGGCGTGTTCGTGATTCCCGACATTCTGGCCAACTCCGGCGGCGTGATCGTGTCGTACTTTGAATGGGTCCAGGATGCGCAGCGCTTTTTCTGGACCGAGCAGGACATCCAGGACCGGTTGCACGACATCATCACCACCGCATTCCATCGGACCCTGGAGTACGCCACGCGAACGAAAACGACGATGCGCATGGCCGCCCTGATCAGCGGGATCGACCGGGTCGCGCAGGCCCATCAGGTCCGTGGCCTCTACCCCTAACGACGTGAACCGTTCATCGTGAAGCGTGAAGCGCAAGACGAGGTACGCGCGATGGCGTCACGAGATGCGCTTCACGAACGACGAGAGCCGTGATGAGATACATTTTGGCTGCAATCGCCGGAGTGTGGATGGCCGATGGGCTGGCCTTGCTCGTGGCCCCGCGCCGCGTGGTCGAGCGCGTGCGGGAGGTCCTGACGCTTGCCCCGAGCATTCTGCAATGGGAAGGCGTGGGCGCCTGCCTCGGCGTGCTTCTGCTGTTCGGCGCGGGAGGGTTGCGCTACGAACCGCTGTGGCTGGTGGCCGGCCTGGCGATGATCGTCAAAGGGCTGTTCTTTGCCCTCGGGCCCGATCGATGGCGCCGGGAATTGCTGGACTGGTGCCTGCGGCGGGAGGATGTGGATTACCGCTTCTGGGGCCTCGGCCTTTGCGCGCTGGCCCTGCTCCTGCTGCACGCGGTGGGATGGCTGGGCCCTCCAGGGATGGAGCCATGACGCTGCTCGGCCTCCTCAGCGGGATCTGGGCGGCCATGGCGCTGGCGATGATCACGGTCCCTGTCTGGTGGCGGAACCGGCTCGCCGGGCAGATGGCGCGGCCGTTGAGTCGGTTGCTCTGGGGCCTCGGAATCATCGTCGCGGGTCTGACCTTGATCGTCGGGACATCCGCGATGCCGGACACCGGATTGTGGGCGGTGCTCGGAGTCCTCGCGGTGCTGAAAGGGATGGTCCTGCTGGGACTGTCGGATTCCGCCCGCGCGGCGGCCGTGGCCTGGTGGCAGCGGCAGCCTGTCTGGGCCGATCAAATTGCGGGAGTGACGTCCATGGCGTTGGCCACACTCCTGGCGATCGATCTGATTCGAGCCTGGCGATGAACGACCTGTTGCCGCTCTGGGAAACCCATCAAACCGCAGAATGGCCGCGCGCCATCGGCCCGAACGAGGGAGAGCTCATGACGCTCGATACCGTCATCGGCGGCTGCGTGACGTACTACCTGGAGTCTCCGGACGGGCTCGATGAGCGCCGCGTGGAGATCCTGAAAACCTGCCTGGCGGACCTCGATGCGCTCCTGCCGGAGCTCGAGGGCGAGGCGGCTGCCTATTTTCACCGGCTGTACCGGGTCGGGGCAGTCCTCTGGGCAGCTCAGCGCGAACATCCCTGAACCCGATTCTCTCCTGGACGGTCCATCATGCCTCCCCAGACCGCGCGTGCCCCCGTTCCACGTCGCCGCTACCTTGCAACCCCCTGAGTCGTCGGGCTACAATGCCCGCCGATCGTGAGATTTTCATCGCATTGATCCATTCGCGCGGAGGAGGAGTCAATGGGTGCAAGACGCTGGGGTGCGCTCGTGACGGTGCTGAGCCTGGTGATCCTGTGGCTGGGCTCCGCGGCCGCCGAAACCTACGAGCTCAGCAAGAATGACGTGATGGACCCGAAGACCTTCAAGAGCACCGACATTTCGCTGTTCGGCGTGAAGCTCGGGGATCCGGAGAGCAAGGCCTATGACATCCTCATCAACGAGAAGATCCCCGGCGTGAAGGCCGAGCAGGAGGCGACGTTCATCCTGCTGCTCGATCAGCGCAAGCCGACGGGGCCCATGGCCGGCGTGCGGATGCTGGACGGGAAGGTGGACCTGATCTTCATCAACAACCGATTCGCCCACAAGGCGCGGGGCATCTTCCGGAACATCCTGAACAGCGAGAGCCCCGATGAGATCAGAAAGCTGTTGGGGAAGGAAGACTTTGCCGACGAGAATGTGATGGGAGCCGTCCTGCGGTACGACCAGAAGGGCTATCTGGTCAACTATCTGGGCAAGGACATCAATATCGAGTTCAGTCCGCCCCAGTGATGTAAACGTCCAACATGCGTTCGCGGGCTGTCTTTCCGGTCCCGTTCGTGGCCTCGACCGTCCTGCTCAGCCTCCTCGGCCCCCCGTCCCTTGCCCAGATGCCCCTCCCACCGGACGACCGGCGTCCGTTTGATGCGCAACTCCGCCTCCTCGACTTCACCAATCCGACCACGATCCAGGGACGGATTCGGCTCGTCGACCGTGCCGAAAAGACGATCTGGCTGGACTGGGAGCGCCGGCTGCTCCAGGATTCCTCGGGCACGCGATGGCACGAGCTGGACGGTGACTGGATGTTGCTGGTCTACCCGAAGGACGCGGATCAATTCCAGGCGCTCGGGGGAATGCCGGTGGGCACTCGGCTGCAACTCGTGATTCAGACGAACGAGAAAGGACAGCGGCTGATCCTGTCCTACGGTGACCCCAGCCTGCCGCCCGAGCGGTCCCTCTGAGCCGCCGTCCTGGCGATCGGCACCGCCGTCCCTCCCCGGAACTGCACCGAATCAATCCCGTACTGAATCAGGTCCGTGGCGGTATGCCAGCGGCGGCTCGCGTGGAGCAGCACGAGGAGCAGCTCTTTGCCGTCCTGCGAGACCTTCACGATCACACAGCGGCCGGCCCGTGACGTGAAGCCCGTCTTCACGCCTTCGACGCCCGGCATGCGCCCCAGCAAGCGGTTGGTGTTCCGCAAGAGATAGTACCGGTGGGCGTTGCTCGGCTTGATGACCTCGATCTCTTCCCGGACAAACGCGCGAAAGGTCGGATGCTGCATGGCGACTTCGCTCATCGTCGCCAGATCGAAGGCGGTCGAGTAATGATTCGGTGTATCGAACCCGCAGGCGTTGCTGAAATGCGTATCCAGGAGCCCGAGCCCGGCCGCTTTTTCGTTCATCAACACGACGAATCCTTCTTCCGAGCCGGCCACGTGCTCGGCGGCGGCGAGGCACGCGTCATTCGCCGAATTGATCAACATGGCCTTGAGCAGGTCCCCCATCTCGAACACCTGTCCGGCCACCAGCCGCAGCCGGAAGCTCGGAGCCGAGGCGGCGCGGCGGCTGATCGTGACGGAGTCCTGAAGATTCGCCCGCTCCAGGATCACGAGCGCCGACATGATCTTGGTCAGGCTGGCCGGAAACACGCGGCGGGCCGGCTGGTACTGATACAGCACCCGGCCGGCCGTCAGATCCATCAGCAACACGCTGTGCGCGGAGGAGACGTGCGGGATCGAGGGACGGAACGTCCGGGAGAACCCGGCTTCGGGCGTCAGCGGGATCGAATTGCGATGTCCCGCCCATGCCGGCAGGACGGGGCCCGCCAGGAGAAGCGTGATGACGGCAACCGGGAGGAACGGCCGGAGGAGGAACCAGCCGGACGGCACGCGTCGTCGCAGGCCAGTCATGCCTTAGAGGCCGAAGGTTTCATGCACCTTGGAGCCTTTAAACCCGCTGTCCAGGACCTTATGAAAGAATCGCAGGAGGTCGGCCAGATCGAGCCAGAATCCACAATTCAGGCACCGGGCGTACAAGCGGCGGTTGATCAGGGTGTACTGCCGCTCCACCATCATGTATCCCCGGCACTTCAAACAATGCATGTGATCCCATCGCCCGATCAGCCGTGACAGGCCGGATTGTATGTGTCGTCCCTCCGGGAGTCAAGCATCCGGAGGCATTACCGCAGACGGTTGATGATCAGCGCGGAGCAGCCGGCCAGCAGCCCCCCGCCCAGGATGGTGGTGACAAACGTGATGGCGGTTCCCCCGGCCGGTCCGTGCAACAGGTCGCGAATCCCCCCCTGCACCATGATCACGGACAGCGTCAGCAAGGAGCCGATGCCGAACCACCACGCGAACGTTCTCACGACCTCTCCATCATCGGTCACCCATCACTGGATCACTCATCACGTCGATTCATGAGGCGGCCGGCGCCGCGCGGGAGGCCGGGGTTTTGAGCCCGCGGTGCAGGAAGACCGATACGCTGTTCGCGCCGTTGTTGACCGTCACGAGGCCCGGTTCGACGGTCTCATTCGCCCGCAGGGCCAGCATGGCCACGGCGAAGGGGCCGCCCTTGGTCTTGTAATTGATCGGGGGATACCGGAACGTGCCGTCCCCGCGGCCGTAGAGGATGGACAGATCGTTGGATTGGATGTTCACGATCGCCACATCGGCCAGCCGATCCCCGTTGAAATCATGCGCGACGCCGTACATCGGGCCGGCGTCCGCCCCGAACTCCCGTCCGCGCTGAAAGGTCCCGTTCCCGTTTCCCAGGAAGGTGGTCAATGTGTCCATCTCGCCGTTGATCACCAGGAGGTCGAGGAGCCGGTCGTTGTTGAAGTCCGCAAAGGTCACCGTCAACGGGCGTTTACCGGTCGGGTAGTCGGTGGGGCCCCGGAACGTCCCGTCCCCGTTCCCCAGCCAGATCGACACCCCGTTGTTCATGTGACCGCCGTTCGTGACGGCCAGATCGAGCTTCCCGTCCTGGTTGAAGTCGGCAGCCCCGAGCGCGGTCGGCGTATCGCCGTACTCGTACAGGGGCCCTGGCATGAACGTGCCGGTGCCGGTGCCGAACAGGATCTTGAGCTTGTCGTTGCGCAAGGCCACGGCCAGGTCCGGCTTCTGATCGCCGTTGAAGTCGCCGGTGACTACCGAGACGGGAGACCGCGGAATGCTGTACCGCTCACCGTTTCCGAACACGCCGTTGGCTAGACCGAGGAAGATGGCGACCTGGTCGCTTCCCGAACAGGCAACCGCCAGATCGAGCCGGCTGTCGGCATTCAGGTCCTCGAGCGCGAGCGCGCGCGGCTCCTTGCAGACTTGGAGCTGCACCTGATCCTTGAAGGTGCCATCCCCGTTCCCGAATAGGATCGACAGGGAATTGTTGCCGATGTTCGTCGTGATGAGATCGGTGAACCCATCCTGATTGAAATCCGCCGTCGCGACGGAGGTGGGACTCTTCCCCACGGGATAGCTGGCGAACAGGTAGAACAGATCGGGCGGTACGAAGGGATCGGCCTTGGTGCAGCCGGCCGTTGCCCCGACGCAGCCCAGCAGCGCCAGGATGAGGACGCCCCGGCGCCCGTTCATGACCAGCCCTTCTGCTGGGCGAGCCGGAAGTCCTCGAACTCCAGCTCGATCCCGCAGACAGGACACTCATACGGCCGATCCGGCGGGGGGACGGTAAGCTCTGCCTCCTGAAGGCGCCCGCCACAGACGTGATAGAAGTGTCCTCCGGCATGCTCGGTATCCAGCGGATCGTATTCAAATTTCAGGATCATCGTGGACCACCCTGTGACGCTCAAAAGGCGCAAAAGTATACCCATCGGGGTCGAGCTTTGGCAATCCCGAAGGTCCGGTCTTCCGCGCGGATCAGGCTGCTTTTCCGCTGGAAGTCCAGAGCATCAGGGCGGTAGAATGGGCGGCCATCAGGGAGGAAACGCAATGGCCGAGTCCCAGAACCTGAAGATCGAACTCACGATGTACGGAATCGCCGAGGTCCTGAAGTGGTGCATCGACCGGAATAAAGGCCGGATTCCCGGCACCGACACGAGCGGCTTCAAGAAGATGCAGGAACTGATGAAGGAAAAGCCTCCGTCCGGGGACTACTTCACATTGGACCAGTTCTGGAAAAAGAAAGTGCTGCTCGAGCTCACGCCCGAAGAGGTCGCGACGATCGACCGGTGTCTGTACGACATCCCTAATTTTGAAAACGTGCAACTCCCTCAAATCCGGCACAAATTCTGGCCCCAGCACTCACCCCCTCATTGAGGGGGTGGGAAACCGTCCTGTCGTTTTGTTTTCATAAAGAGGGTGGAGGGTTGTTACGTTGGGTGTGCCCCGAAGTAACTGATGGCTCTCTCTCCTCCTGTAGCGATATCCCTCCACCTCTTCTTAGCTCCTTGAGGCCCTCCGAACGTTCCACGTCGTTGCCACGCTAACCCATCCCGCCTGTTTCGATGGCCCGGCCCGCATAAGGTCGAAGCCAATTCAGTCATCTTTTCCGAGCCGGTCGGCGCAAAAGCGCGTGACCGGATCAGCCTCGTCGTCGGGGTTCGTGCCGTCCCACATCACGGAATGGATGTTCCACCGGATCACCGGATAAAACAGGATTCCCGGCGTGGGGATCAACACGGTCTGCACATCGGTGAGGACCCGGTCCTCTTCGATCCGCATCTGCACCCGACGGTACACTTTTCCGTACCACTCGAGCGTCGGATGATGCCGGCGGCGGGCTTCCTGGAGGAGGGCGTAGGCGTCCGAGACCTGCCGTTGGGCTGCCGGGTCGCCAGCTTCACGGGAGTCGAGCGGGGAAGAGGCGGGACCTTGGCTGGCGAGCCAGGCCTTTTGCCTGAGCAGCGTTCGCCAGGTCCCTTCAAGTTGTTGCACCTCTTCTTGTGCGGCCAGGTAGTCAGGGGTCAGTGACGCCAGACAGCGCCCGTCTCGCTTCAGCGCCGTCGCGCACCCCCCCACCACACTCCACACCAGAAGAAGGAGGATGGCGCATAAAATTTCTCGCAACCGCCACTGCCTCACTGGTTTCCTGTCTATGGCGTGGGACGAAGGAGGCATGACTCTGCTACGTACTGCGAAAAACGATGGCCTGAGCTACGTCGCGAATCGCGAGGGCGAGGGCACCGGAACTTAGCGAGCAGATGCGGTCCGCGAGGCGGAGGCCGAGCACTGTTCGAAGCCGGCTTTGCGAAGCGAGGAGCCAGCAAGTTGCGCAGGTCAGCGGATGCGACGCTTAGTGCGGTCGAGCCGAAGCGTCTGAGCAGGTAGCTCAGGCCATCGACTCAAGCTGGTAGGCTCCATGGGAAAACCGCACGTTACAGGGTTCCTTCCCCCTTCAGATACTTCCGGAACCGCTCCATCAATTCTTCGCCCAGCACCCCGACCTCCGGCTTCTTCTTCATGTACTCCCGGATCTCCGCCAGGCGTGTCTCGGCCTGCTCGTTCCCCTGCAGCCGCTTCACCTTGTTCAGGGCGTCCTCGAACGCGTCGAACGTCAGCTCGCGGTAGCCGAAGCTCCTGATCCGTTTGACCGCTTTCATCATCGCTTCATTGCGGAACTTGGTCAGGTGCTCCGAATCGATCTCCTTGAGCCCCATCTTGCGGGCGCGACGCTCGGCGGCCTTCCGGATGCCGCTGCGGACGAAATCCGGCGACGTCAGGAGGCGTTTCCAGGCCTCATCGGTCCAGGCGATCCGTTCCTGCGGCGCGTCCCAGAGCGCTCCCAGCGCCGTCTCGTCGATCCGGGCCAGCCCCCGCTCCCGGGCCAGATCTTCGGTATCGCGCTTCACCATGTCGGTCACGAATTCCATCGCGATGGCCGGGGCGTCTTTGACCTTGTGAGCCAGCCGGGCCAGCGCGCCCTCCGTCCACTCCATCGGCGGGCCGGCCTGCTCCTGCAGGTCACCCAGGGCCTCCACCTTCTCGAACAATTCGACGTTCACCTCCAGGTGGCCGCGCTCCAGGGCGATCTCCTCGGCGATCTGCTGGATCATGTGCCGCATGAAGTCCGGGACGGTTTCCAGCCGCTTTCGGGCCTCGGCGGTCCAAGGGACCTGACCGACTGCGATCTGGTCGGCGGCACGGGCCAATCCCGCTTGCCCGCCCATCCGTCCCATCATCTGGGTCTTGAACTGGTCCAGCAATTCCGCCGTGATCTGGGTATGGCCCAGCTCGCGCGCCTTTTTCTCGGCGAGCTTCCGGACCATGCCCCGCAGGAACGCAGGCGCGCGCTCCATGCGCAGAAGAGCGTCGTGGGTCCAGGCGATGTCGGTCGTGCCAGGCTGGGAGGGATCAACAGGGGGCATGGCGTGTCGGGGGTTACTTGTCGTTGAGACTTTCCTTGAGCTCCTTGCCGGCCTTGAAGAACGGGACCTTCTTGGCTGGAACGCTCACGGTTGCCCCGGTCTTCGGGTTGCGGCCCTCCTTCATGCGGCGGGTCCGCAGGCGGAAACTGCCGAAGCCGCGGATTTCCGTCTTGTCGCCCTTCTGGAGGGCGTTGCGGATGCTGTTGAAAATCGTGTTGACGACGATCTCCGCCTGCCGTTTGGTGAGGGTCGTCACCCGTTCCGAGACCATCTCGATGATCTGCGCTTTTGTCATGCTCGTCCTCCTTCAGGCTGTCCTGCCACGTGTCAGCGCCACACGCCGTCTGCTGCAAGCCGACCGCACATCCTTGCCTGCTCCCTCAAAACGCCATCAGGTATTTCAGGCTGACCCCGGTCTGAAAATCCAGACGCGGGAGGGCGGCCCCCAAGCGGCTTTCCACCAGATCGCGCAGCGAAAACCGCTTGCGGGGCTCCACGATCCGAGGCTCCCCTTCGATCCCGGCGAGGTCGGCCGCAAACCGAATGGCCTCCTGAAGATCGCCGAGCTCGTCGATCAGGTTCATGTCCTTGGCCTGACGCCCCGTGAACACCCGGCCGTCCGCGAACCGCCGCACCTCCTCGATGTCCAGGGACCGTCCTTCCGCCACGGCTTCGATGAACTGGCGGTGCACGTCGTCCATCACCGACTGGAGGATGCGCCGGTCCTCGGTATTCATCTGCCGGAAGGGCGATCCGATGTCTTTGTACCGGCCGCTCTTCACCACGACGCTCTGAACGCCGATCTTCTTCAGGAGCCCCTCCAGGTTCGCCAGCTCCATGATGACCCCGATGCTGCCGGTCAACGTGCCGGGATTGGCGATGATCCGGTCCGTGGCGACCGCGATGTAGTAGCCCCCCGACGCCGCCACGGTCCCCATCGACGCGATGATGGCCTTGTTCGTCTTGCTGCGCAGGCGCTTGATCGCATCATGGATCTCCTGGGACGGCACCACGCCGCCGCCGGGGCTGTCGATCCGGAGGACGATGGCCTTGACCGCCGGGCTTTCCCCGTATTTCTTCAGGTCTCCGATCGTCGACTGCGCGTCCAGAATGATGCCTTCGACCCGGATGACCGCGATCCGGTCCTCTCCGTACAACTCCAGTTCCGGTAGCAGGGCGTTCGCCAGGACGACCAGCAGCAGCCCGGCGAGCACGAGACCCAGGATAAGCCGGCGCTTCCGGCTGCGGGGAGGCTGACGCGAGGGCTCGTCGGTCATGATGTCCCGCGCCCCCGTCGCTCAGTGCTCATCCCCCTCCTCGTGTCGTTTCTTGCTCTTCTTCGCCGCCCGGCCCAGGCTCTGGTCGACGGCGCCCTGGGCAGACTGATATTCCTCGAGCTGCCTCATGTCCGAGTCCCGCTGGTGCTCCCGCAGGCTCAGCGCGATCTTCCGCTCGTCCCGATCCACCTTGATGATCTTGGCCGTGACGTCATCCTGCAGCTTGTAGCGGTCCTCCAGCCGGGCCCCCGGCTCCAGCGGAATCTCGCTGATGTGGATCAACCCTTCCACGCCGCCGGGCAACTCGATGAAGACCCCGAAGTCCGTCACCTTGGCGACCTTGCCGTTCGCCGTGGCGCCGACCTTGTACTGCTGCGGAATCTCGTCTTCCCACGGATCGCGCGTCAGTTGCTTATAGCCCAGCGAGAGCCGTTCTTTTTCCTTGTCGATCTTCAGGACGACCGCCTCCACTTTCTGAGCCTTCTTGAACAGCTCGGAGGGGTGCTTGATGTGCTTCGTCCAGGACATATCCGAGATGTGGATCAGACCGTCGATCCCCTCGTCCAACCCGACGAAGGCGCCGAAGTCGGTCAGGCTCTTGACCTTCCCCTCGATGCGCGTCCCGACGGGATACTTGGTCTCGACGATGTCCCAGGGGTTCGGCGCGGTTTGCTTCATCCCGAGCGAGATCTTGCGGCTGTTGGGGTCCACGTTCAGCACGGCCGCTTCCACCTGATCCCCGACCGACACCAGGCGCGAGGGGTGCCGCACCTCGTGGGTCCAGGACATCTCGGAGACGTGCACGAGCCCTTCGACGCCCGGCTCCAGCTCGACGAACGCCCCATAGTCGGTCAGGCTGACCACCCGCCCGCGCACCCGCGCGCCCACCGAGTACTTGGACGCCACGTGGGTCCACGGATCGGCCGATTTCTGCTTCAGGCCGAGCGAGATCCGCCCGGTCTCGCGGTCGTACTTCAGGACGATCACCTCGACCTTGTCGCCGACGGTGAACATCTCGGAGGGATGGTTCACCCGGCCCCAGGACATATCGGTGATGTGCAGCAGGCCGTCGATCCCGCCCAGGTCGATGAAGGCGCCGTATTCGGTGATGTTCTTGACCATGCCCTGGATGAGCTGCCCTTCCTTGAGGTTGGACAGCGTATTCTGGCGCTTCTTGTCCCGTGACTCTTCCAGCAGCAGCCGCCGGGAGACCACGATATTGCCGCGACGGTGATTGATCTTGATGATCTTCAGCGGGAAGGTCTTGCCCACGAGCGAGTCGAGGTCCCGGATGGGATGCAGATCGATCTGGGAGCCGGGCAGGAACGCCTTGACGCCGATATCCACCATCATCCCGCCTTTGATCCGGGAGAGGATCCGCCCCTCCACCACGCGATCCTCCTTGTAGGACTTTTCGAGCTCGTCCCAGACCTTCATCTTGTCCGCTTTTTCCTTGGACAGAATCAGGTTGCCCTCGGCGTCCTCCCGTTCCTCGATGTACACCTGGATCCGGTCGTTGGCTTTGAGCCCCTGGAGCTGCTCGCTGCTGAATTGATCGGCGGGGATGATGCCCTCGGATTTATAGCCAATGTCGACGATGATCTTGTCCTTGCTGACGCTCACAACGCGCCCCTCGATGATCGTGCCCTCCTCGAAGTTGCGGAAGGTCTCGTCATACAGGGCGGCCATGGCCCCGCGGTCCAACTGCTCTTCGGTCTGCTTCGACTCCGTATTCATGCGCGTTCTACTCCTCCGAATCCCTGGGTGCTGAAGGTTGACATCCCGTTCGGTCCCGCTCAGCGTGGCGGGGCGAATGTGCCGGCGCGGTCCCGGCGAGCGCGGCGATCCGCGCCATGACGGTGGAGGCAATGTGCTGGTATGCGGCCTTGCTGTCCATCCTCTTGAGGTCCTCCGTGAAATCCAGCGGCTCCCCGAACGTGACGGTCACCGGACGGCACCGGAGGAATCGCGTATCGGGGGGCAGCGCCTCGAACGTTCCCTCGATGTGCACGGGCACCACCGGACACCCGGTCTTGGCTACGATGACCCCCAGCCCGGGCTTCGCCGGCTGCAGCCGGCCGTCCGTGCTGCGGGAGCCTTCCGGATAGATCACCACCGCCTTGCCGCTCCTGATCAACTCGATCGCTTCGCCGAAGCCTTCCCGGTCCAGCCGGTCATGCCGGATCGGGATCCACCCGAGATGCCGGCAGATCCAGCCGACGATCGGGTTCGGAAAGAGCGTGCGCCGCCCCAGGAAGTACAGGCGGCGGCGGACGCCGCATCCCAGCAACGGAATGTCCAGATAGCTCTCATGATTCGCCGCCAGCAAGACCCCGCCGTGCTTGGGGACGCGCGTCGCGCCGACCGGCCGATAGCGGAAGCACGCGCGCGCGACAACCCTGACCACGATCCAGAGCAGCGCGTAGGCCATGGGCTACGCACACTGCATCTCCGCAAGCAGACGCTCCAGCACCTGATCGACGCTCAACCCGGTGGTGTCGATCAGCCTGGCATCCGTCGCGGGTACCAGCGGGGCGAGATTCCGCGACCGATCCTGGCTGTCGCGCTGGTTCAGCTCCTTGAGCGTGTCCTCGAACTTGACCGCGTGTCCGGCCTTGGCAAACTCGTCCTGCCGGCGCCTCGCGCGCACTTCCAGATCGGCCTGCAAAAAAAACTTCCAGTCGGCCTGCGGGAAGATCCGTGTGCCCATGTCCCGCCCCTCAGCCACCATGCCGCCGGCCGACGCAATCTGGCGCTGGAGGGGAATCAGCCACTCCCGCACCGCCGGCAGCGCCGACACCGCCGAGGCCGCGCGGCTGACGTCGGGGGACCGGATGTCCTGGGTCACGTCCCGGCCGTCCAGCAGAACCCGCGCATCGTCCGGGCTCGACTCCAGCGCGATGGCCGTCCCCGCGAGCAGCGGGGCGATCGCGGGCTCGTCGGCGGGATCGAGGCCCGCTTTCAGGACCTTCCAGGCCAGGGCGCGGTACAGGGCGCCGCTATCCAGGTAGCGATAGCCCAGCCGGGTCGCGAGCAGCTTGGCCACGGTGCTCTTGCCGGCTCCCGCCGGGCCATCGATGGTGATGATCTGGCGGGGCTTGCGGCCCTTTCGCCGGGGCCGTTTCGCGCCGGAGGCCGGCCGCACCTGCGCGAGCAGGTCGGCAAAGCCGGGGAAGGACGTGTCGATGCACGCCGTGTCCTGAACCTGAACAGGGCCATCCGCCACGAGCCCCGCGATCGCCAGTGACATGGCGACCCGGTGATCGCCGTAGCTGGCGCAGACGGCGCTCTTGAACGCCGCGCCGTTCCGGCCTTGAATGATCAGCCCGTCGGGCGTTTCGGTCACCGTGACGCCGACCTTCCTGAGCTCCGCCGCCATGCCGGCAATGCGGTCGCTCTCCTTCACGCGAAGCTCCGCAGCGCCGGACATGACCGTCTCGCCTTCGGCCATGGCTGCGGCCACGCAGAGGATCGGAAACTCGTCGATGGTCTGCGGGATCCGCTCCGCCCCCAGACGGACCCCGCGGAGCCTGGCCGCCCGGATGCGAAGATCCGCGACCGGCTCTCCAGCGGCCTCCCGACGGTTGAACACCACAATGTTCGCACCCATCTCGCCCAGCACGTCCAGAACCCCGGTCCGGGTCGGGTTGACGCCGACGCCCTGAATCGTGACATCCGAGCCTGGGACGATGGAGGCCGCCACGATGAGGAAGGCGCCGGCGGAGAGATCGCCCGGCACCGGCAAGTCCCGCACGGCTGTCCACCGGCCGGCCGCGCGGCCGGGGACCACGACCGTCAGGCCCTCTTCACGGATGGGAACCCCGACATGGCGGAGCAGCCGCTCGGTGTGGTCGCGGGAGCGCTGCGGTTCGGTGATGCGGGTCTCCCCGTCCGCATACAAGCCGGCTAACAGCAGCGACGATTTGACCTGCGCGCTCGCCACGGGAGAGCTGTAGGCGATGCCCCGCAGGCGGCGGCCCGTGATGGCCAGCGGCGCGAGCTCCCCGCCCTTCCGCCCCGCGATCCAGGCGCCCATCTCCCGCAGCGGATTGACGACCCTCCCCATGGGCCGCCGGCGCAGGGAGTCGTCGCCGGTCAGCACGGTGAAGAACTCCTGCCCGGCCAGGAGCCCCGTGAGCAACCTGAGGCCTGTGCCGGAATTCCCGCAGTCGAGCGGACGCTCCGGCTCGCTCAGGCCCCAGAGGCCCTTGCCGGCGACTCGAAGTTCCTGCGGCGTCTGCTCGATCGCGATCCCCATGGCTTGGAATGCCCGCATCGTGTTCAAGCAGTCTTCCCCCTGGCAGTAGCCGCGGATGGTGCTCTCCCCTTCCGCCAGGGCGCTGAGCATGATGGCGCGATGGGTGATGGACTTGTCGCCGGGGACGACGAAGGTGCCGGTGAGCGGGCCGCCTGGGGTGATCGTCAGCGATGCCATCAATTCAACCGTTCCCGGGTCTGCTTGGCGCGGGCCAGTTCCTTCTCGATGCCGGCGCCATCCCCGGCGGCGATCAACTGCTTGAGCCGGTCGAGGTGCCGCTCGTAGGCCTCGATGAGCTTCCCCAGATTGTCGCGGTTCCAGACGAAGATATCGCGCCACATTTCGGGCGAGCTGGCGGCGATGCGCGTCGTGTCACGCAAACCGCCGCCGGAAAAGCCGAGCAGATTGATGTCCGTCAGGCAGTCCTGCACTTCGCTGAGCGCGTTGATCAGGGCGAAGGCCGCGACGTGGGGCAGGTGACTGACGGCGCCAAGGACCCAGTCGTGCGCGACGGGGTCCATGAGGGAGACCGACGCCCCGGCCGCTTCCCACAGCTCGCGCACGGTGTCAAGCGCCTGCGCATCGGTCCGGGCCGTCGGCGTCAGGATGCAGCGGGCGCCGCGGAACAGATCGGCCGAGCCGGCCGCGACCCCGGTCTTCTCCCGCCCGGCGATCGGATGGCCTCCCACGAACCTCGCATGGGCCGGCATGAGCGCTTCGCACTGCCCCACCAAGACCCCTTTGACGCTCCCGACGTCCGTCACGATCGCGCCGGGCTCCAACACCGATCCCCAGTCCTTCAGATGCCGCTCATAGGCCTCCACGTGGGGTGCCAGCACCACGAGGTCTGACCCGCGGATCCCGGCGGCGGCCTCCACGACATAGCGATCGATCGCGCCCAGCGACACGGCGGCTTTCAGGTTCTCGACCCGGCGGCCGATGCCGACCACCGAGCCGGCCAGGCCCTGCCGCTTGAGCACCAGCCCGAGCGAGCCGCCGATGAGCCCGACACCGACGATCGCCACCTGTTTGAAATGCACGCCCACGTTTTCCGTCCCGCCTTACGCCTTACGCCTTACGTCCATTTAGAGCTGCCGGCCGACCGCTTCGGCCACGAGTTTGAGATCGCGCATCAGCTCCTTGAACTTGGTCGGCTTGATGGACTCTTCTCCGTCGCAGAGCGCGCATTCGGGGTTCGAATGCACCTCGATCAGCAGCCCGTCCGCCCCGGCCGCGATGGCGGCCTTGGACATGGGCGCCACCAGGTTCCATTTGCCGGTGGCATGGCTGGGGTCGACGATCACCGGCAGGTGCGTCAGCTCCTTGAGCGTCGGGACGGCCGCCAGATCGAGGGTATTCCGGTACTGCGTCTCGAAGGTCCGGATGCCGCGCTCGCAGAGAATGACGTTGCGGTTACCCCTGGACATGATGTACTCGGCCGACAGCAGGAATTCCTTGATCTCGGCCGACAGCCCCCGCTTGAGCAGCACCGGCTTGTCGTACGCCCCGACTTCCTTGAGGAGCTCGAAGTTCTGCATGTTCCGGGCGCCGATCTGAATGATGTCGGCCTTCTCGAGAAACAATTCGATGTCCCGCGGATCGAGGATCTCGCTGACGACGGGCAGCCCAGTCTGTTTCTTGGCCTCCAGCAGGAAGTCCAGCCCTTCGCGGCCCAGCCCCTGGAAGGAATAGGGAGACGTGCGGGGCTTGTAGGCGCCCCCGCGGAGAATGCTCCCGCCCGCCGCTTTGACCTCATGGGCGATGCCGACGGTGAGCTCCAGCTTCTCGACCGCGCAGGGGCCCGCCATGATGGTGAGCTTCTTGCCGCCCACTTCGACGCCGTTCACGTCGATGATGGTGTTCTCCTTCTTGAACTCCCGGCTGACCAGTTTCCACGGGGCCAGGATGGGCGTGACGCTCTCCACGCCGGGGAACACGGTCAGCGGCTGGTTTTGCAGGATGCGGTCGTCGCCGATCACGCCGATGATCGTGCGCTCTTCGCCCTTCGAGATGTGGGATTTCAAGCCCAGCTCCCGGAGCCGCTCCAGGATGTGATCGACTTCCCGTTCCGATGCGTCAGGTTTTAAGACGATGATCATGGCGTCTCTTTGACTCCTTCCTGCATGAGGACTTGCTTCAACGCGTCCAGAAAGCGACGATTCTCGTCGGGAAGCCCGACCGTGACCCGCAGCATCCGCCCCTCGATGTGCCTGACGATCACGCCGTGCCTCAGGAGCGCCTGAAAGACTTCCCGGCCGTCGCGCCCACAATCGAAATAGAGAAAGTTCGCTTCGCTCGGCACCGGGCGGAAACCCATGGCCTCCAGCCCCGCCTTCACCACCGCCATTTCGGCCCGGTTCATCAGACGGCTCTGGGTCACGTGCTCCTCGTCGCCCAGCGCCGCCAGGGCCGCCCGCTGGGCCAGGCTGTTGGCGTTGAACGGGGGGCGGACCCGGTTGAGATAGCCGGCGATCTCCGGCGTCGTCACCCCGTATCCGATGCGCAACCCCGCCAGCCCGTAGATCTTCGAGAAGGTCCGCAGCACGATCGCGTGGCGGTTCTGCCTGACGAACCTCAGGCTGTCGGGAAAGTCCGTGGCCTGCACGTATTCACAATAGGCCTCATCGAAGACCACGATGACGTGGTCCGGTATCCGGGCCATCAGGCCGTCCACCTCCGAGGCGGTCACCATCGTGCCGGTGGGGTTGTTCGGGTTGCAGAGGAAGAGGAGCCGCGTGCGGGCAGTCACCGCCCCGGCCATCGCCGGCAGGTCGTGACGGAACTCCCGGAGCGGGACCACCACCGGCCGCCCGTGCGCCGCGGTCACCTCCATGTGATAGATCACGAAGGTCTGATCGGCCATGACGGCTTCCTCGCCGGGCGCCAGGAAGGCGCGGACCAGCATGCCGATGATCTCATCCGAGCCGTTGCCGGGCACGATCTGCTCCGGGGAGACCTTCCAGTGCTCCGCCAGCGCGGCGCGAAGCCGGAAGGCGCCGCCGTCCGGGTAGCGGTGCAGCGCCTTCGCCGCGTCCGCCAACACCCCCAGCGCCTTGGGAGACGGCCCTCGGGGATTTTCATTGGACGCCAGCTTGATGATCCCCGTCAGGCCGAGCTCGCGCTCGAGCTCGTCGATGGGCTTGCCCGGCGAATAGGGCACCAGGGACTCGATATCGGGGTGGACCTTGATAGACATCGGTACCGTCAACTATGGGCGGGATAGGACCCCAGAATCTTGAGGAACAGACAGCGGCTCTTGATCTCCTCCAGCGCTCTCTTGACCCGTTCTTCCTCGACGTGCCCCTCGATGTCCACGAAAAAGAGGTACTCCCACGCCTTGCGCCGGGACGGACGGGATTCGATCTTGGTCATGTTGATCCCGTGCGACGCAAACGGCCGCAGCAGCTCGTACAGCGCGCCGACCTTGTCCTTGACCGAGAGCATGACGGAGGTCTTGTCCTTGCCGGTGCGCTCCGGGGCCTTTTGCGACAGGATCAGGAACCGCGTGTAGTTGTTGAGGTTGTCCTCGATGCGCGACCTGACGACCTTCAGGCCGTAGAGCTGTGCGGCGAGCTCCGAGGCGATCGCGCCGGAGGACGCGTCGTGCGCGCACAGCTCGGCGGCCCGGGCCGTGCTCGCCACCTCCGAGACCGGCACGTGCGGCAGGTTGGTCTCCAGCCAGCTGCGGCATTGCGCGATCGCATGCGGGTGGGAAAAGATCTTCTTGATGTCCTCCAGGCGATCGGACTTCGACAAGAGGTAATGCGAGACTTCCTGGAGCACCTCGCCGTAGATCATGAGATTCGAATCGATGAACATATCGAGGGTGTGATTCACCACGCCCTCGGTGGAGTTCTCGATCGGGACGACCCCGAAGTTGGCGCGTCCGCGCTCCACCTCGTTGAAGACGTCCTTGATGCTGTTGACGGCGATGTACTCGGCGGCATCCCCGAACTTTTGGATGCACGCCAGGTGGGTGAACGTGGCCCGCGGTCCGAGGTACGCGACCCGCTGGGGTCCCTCCAGGGACAGGGACGCGGACATGATCTCCCGGTACACGGAGCGAATCGCGTCGTTGGGGAAGGGACCCGAATTGCGGCGCATCAGCCGGTCCACGATCTCGGCTTCTCGCGCCGGGGTATGCAGGTTCGCCTGAGTGTCCGACTTTTTCTTTAACTTCCCGATTTCGATGACGTTCTTGGAACGCTCGTTGAGCAGGCGCAAGATCTCGTCATCGAGACGGTCGATTTCTTTGCGGTACTGCTGAATGTCCGTAAGGCCACCCCTCACCTCTGACGTGGATTTTTGGCGGGTAGTCAGAGAGCCGTTATGGTAACCAAAGCAGACCCGCTTTGCAAGGTTTATCAATAGGATTTGATTCTTTGGGGTCGTGGCGGCCCGGAGAGGCCAGCAAAGGCCGTTTGCGAGGCCTTAGGAGAGTAAATCTTTTGGTTTTCCAAAGTGTTGGAAGGCAAGACGGGTGGCCTGACGGCCCCGTGCGGTCCGTTCGAGGAATCCGGACTGAATCAGGAAGGGTTCGTAGACGTCTTCGAGCGTGCCTTTTTCCTCATTGACGGCCGCGGCGAGCGACTCGATCCCCACCGGGCCCCCGCTGAATTTCTCCAGGACGGTCAGGAGAATCTTCTGATCCATCTCATCGAATCCCCTGGCATCGACGCCCAGCCAGGCCAGTGCATCGTTGGCTACCTCACGGGTGATCCGTCCGTCGGCCTTGATCTGGGCATAGTCCCGCACGCGCTTCACCAACCGGTTCGCGATCCGGGGCGTCCCCCGGGCCCTTCGGGCGATCTCCGCCGCGCCTTCGGCGTCGATCGAGATGCCCAAGAGCCCCGCCGAGCGGGTCACGATGGAGTGCAGCTCGTCGGCCGAGTAGAAGTCCAGGCGGTTGACCAGCCCGAACCGCTCGCGCAGCGGCGAGGTCAAGGCGCCCGCTCGCGTCGTGGCGCCGATCAGCGTGAACCGCGGCAGGTCCAGCTTGATGGTGCGGGTGGCCGACCCTTGCCCGATCACCAGATCCAGTTGATAGTCTTCCATGGCCGGGTAGAGCGCCTCTTCGACCGAGGCCGGCAGCCGGTGGATCTCGTCGATGAACAGCACGTCCCGTTCTTGCAGATTGGTGAGAATGGCCGCTAGGTCCCCCGCGTGCGCCAGGACTAGGCCGGAGGTGGAGCGGATGGAGACCCCCAGCTCCCGGGCGATGATGTGCGCGATCGTGGTTTTGCCCAGCCCTGGAGGCCCGTAGAAGATCGCGTGGTCCAGGGCTTCGCCGCGCCCCTTGGCCGCCTCGATGCAGATCCGCAGGGATTCCTTCATGCGCGCCTGCCCGACATACTCCTCGAGGGTCTGCGGCCGGAGGGTGACCTCGAGGCTGCGCTCCTCGTCGCTGATCTGTCCGGTCACGACGCGTTCCATATGCTCCACCTCAAGCGGGGTGCTGAGAACGTCACTTTCGGTAGACCGGCGGCGGCGTGCTCGTGCCGGGTGTCCCGAGGGTGCCGGCGCAGTTCGGCGGACAAAAAATCCCGCCCTGGCCGGGACCGGTCACGCCGCCCTCCAGCTTCTGCAATTGGCATTGGCTGACGGCCGGCGACTCCTTGCCGCAGCGGGCCGGCTGGACCGAGATTCCGACCTGGTTGTAGCCCTCGGGGCAGGAGCCGCAGACCGAGAGGGCTGGAGCCCCCGGCGGCACGCAGTGCGCCAGCGGTTGCTCCCCGCACTGGGCGCTGTCCTTTGCCGCCCCGACCTGGGCATAGCCGCCCGGGCAGGACCCGCACACCGAGAGGTTGCCCTCCGGCAAGGGAGGCGGGTCGGCCTGGGCAATGCCGCTCATCGCGAGAGCCAGCAGCAGCCCCAACGCTTGCCGCCCTGACACGGTCCGGCGGTGTCCCATGCTTCACCCTTGTGCCAGCACCTTGAGCGCCTCCCGGATGAGATCCTTCAGCGGCACAGGGCCGGTCCCGGCCAGGCGCTTGAGCACATCCTTGACGTCCGCGGCGCGATACCCGAGGTTCACCAGGGCGGACAAGGCATCGTCCTGCACCTGGTCCTGTGAACCGGGAGGTTGCGGCGCCCTGATCGCGCCGGCCTGGAGCCGGCCGATCTTATCCTTCAGCTCCAACGCGATGCGGCCGGCCGATTTCTTGCCGATCCCGGGCACCGTCTCCAGCTTCTCGACGTCCCCGGCCTGCACCGCCGAGGCAAAGTCCGCCACGCTGAGCGCCGAGAGCACGCTCAGCGCCAGCTTCGGGCCGATCCCGGAGATGCCATTCAGCAGGACGAAGGCTTCCTTCTCCTGGGCCGTGAGAAAGCCGAAGAGCTGGATCGCGTCCTCACGCAGGTACGTGTAGATGCACAGGGCGGCGGGCGTCTCGACGTCCGGGAGGCCGTAGTAGGTACTGAGCGGGATGAAGACTTCGTAGCCGACTCCCTGGACATCGAGCGTGACCTGAGTGGGAGTCTTGGAGGCGAGGCGGCCGGTCAATGCGGCGATCATGTGAGGGGCCGACGGTGCAGACGGTTCATGCCGCTCCGCGTCGCGTCAGTGCGCAGGTGCCGCTCAGCCGGCGGCAGCCACCTTTTCCATGATCTCGTCCGGGATGTCGAAGTTCGCATGCACCTTCTGGACGTCGTCGTGGTCGTCGAGCACTTCCATGAGCTTCAGCATCTGCTCGGCGTTCTTTTCCTCCAGCTTCACGTAGTTCTGGGGGACGTAGGTGACTTCGGCGAGCGACGTCTCGATGTTCGCGTCGGCCAGCGCCTTCTTCACCTGCTCGAAATCGTGCGGCGCGGTGATCACCTCAAAGGTCTTCTCATCGGCCTTCACGTCCTCGGCGCCGGCATCCAGCGCGAGTGACAGCAGCCGGTCCTCCTCCACCTTGCCGTGCTCCACGACGAGCAGCCCTTTCTTGTGGAATTGCCAGGCGACCGAGCCCGCCTCGGCCATGGTGCCGTTGTGCTTGGTCAAGAGGTTCCTGATCTCGGCCACGGTCCGGTTCCGGTTGTCGGTCGTCACCTCCAGCAGCATGGCGGTCCCGCCGGGGCCATAGGCCTCAAGGGAGATTTCTTCATACGTGACGCCCGGCAGCTCCCCGGTGCCGCGCTGGATGGCCTTCTTCAGGGTGTCGCCGGGCATGTTGGCCTCTTTGGCCTTGAGGATAGCCATGCGCAGGCGGGGGTTGCCGTCAGGATCGCCGCCCTGCCGGGCGGCGATCGTCAGCTCCCGGATGATGCGCGTGAAGACCTTGCCGCGCTTTGCGTCTTGAGCAGCCTTGTGCCGCTTGGTGGTCGCCCAGTGACTATGGCCGCCCATGATGTCTCCAGTGATTGAGGGTCGAAGCGAAGGGGAAGGCTGTCGTTTTTCTAACACAACCCCGTAAAAACTGTCAACGCGGGACGAGGGTGGTCCGGGTCAGGACGCCGGGGCGGTGAGCGCGGTCAGCCTCTCGATGAATTCCTTGGCGCAGGTGTCCCACGGGACGAAATCGTCCCCGCCGTACTTGGCGTGCAAGGTGGGAAACGGCCGGCTCCATTCCATAGCCTCCGCATACGCGACGCGATTCGGAATCTGGATCTGGAAGAGCTCGGGAAAATCACGGTGCTGCTCGGCCCGCAGCCGCACGCGATCCAGCACTTTCTGGTGCAACGGCAACCGGGCATCCACCCGCGTGGCCAGGAGCCCCAGGGGCCGGAGACTGAGGTTCTGCAGCGTGGCGATCCGTTTCAGATGATCCAGGAGCGGATCCACGCCGATCAGCGAGATGATGTCGGGGACGAAGGGGATCAAGACCGCGTGGCTGACGAGCAGGCCGTTGCGGGTCAGGGTGTTCAGCGCCGGAGGGCAGTCGATCAAGACATAGTCGTACCGGCTGAACAGGGGGGACACGAAATCCTTGAGCACGTGCAGGGGCGAGACGTCGTAATCGGGCATGTGCCCGATCTCGTGCATGCGATCGAACAGATCGATCAACTCGATGCTGCTCGGGATCAGATGGAGGTGGCCCGCCCCGCCGACCAGGTTGCTGGTCTGCGTCTCGATGAGCTCATCCGCGGAGAGCGCCGCGCAGCCGTTCAGGAGAAACCGGAACAGGTTGTAGAGGGTCCGATGATTCGCCCGCCGTTCCGCCCAGCGCATCTGGCTCATCAGGCACAGCGTCGCGGACGCCTGCGGATCGAGGTCAATGACGAGGACTTTCAGGCGGTACTGGGCGGCCAGGACTTCGGCCAGGGCCACGGTCACCGTGGTTTTGCCGACGCCGCCTTTGAGGTTCAGGATGCTGGTGACCAGCGCCATCGGCCACCTATAACATGCAGGGGCAGGGCTGTCAAAAACCGCGCGGGGGCCGTCCGCTTACTGCCGCTTGGCGCTCCGGACCGCGTCCACGATGCTCCACAGCGCAAAGGCCAGGACCACCAGAGACCGGAGGAGAAAAGCGCCGGGATTCTCCGGGGGCGTGCCTTGCAAGGCCTTCATCATCTCGTTGGACACCCCCAGCAGGCCTTCGAGGATCAGGAGGCCGATCAGAAAGCCGGCTCCCTTGAGCCACTCGCGGTTGTAGAACTGCCCGAGACCGGGGACGAGGCCGGAGAGGACGGCGGCGATCACTGGATTTTTCGAGCCGGCAGCCATAGAGATAAGTATTTAGGAGCACGCCCGCAATGTCAAGGCGGGTTCATTCGGAATAGAAGACCAGAGCCACTCCGATCAGAAGAATCAGCGCGGCCCAGGCCAGCTCCCAGGGCGATCGGCCCGTGGGGCCAAACCCCGCCTGTCGCGCGAGCTTGCACGTCCCGGCGCCGACCGCCATGATGCCCATGACGGTGTGATGCCAGGCGATCTTCGCCGCCCCGGGATGCGCCCCATGGCTGTGGCCGAAGAGCATCAGGCCTCCCACGACGGCGAACACCGGCAGCGGCACGGCCCAGACGGCATGGGAAAGCTCGCCGGATCGCCGCCACCACTCGATCGTCCCCACGATCACCAGCAGCACCGCATACAATTTATGCTGCAGCAACTCCCTATCCCCGCCGAAAAACGTTTCGGCGAAGGTGAGGCGGCCGACCGGCCACGCGTCGTGATCGCTCCACATCATCAAGAAGGCGCTGGCCAGGAGCATGGCGGCCGGCAGCAGGAATCGGCTCCAGGCGGCGATCCCGGCCCCGATCCCGAGCGCAGCGAGCAATTCGCTCGCGCCGATGAGCAGCACCAGGACCCCCGCCAGATGATGGTTGGCCTCGGAATAGGCCTTGCCTTCCGGCGAGCCTTCCCACCGAAGCCCGCCGGGAGCCCCGTGGTGCTCAGGGGGATGGGAGTCGGGCACCGCCACAGCCAGGGGCGCGCAGAGCCCGAGCCCGACGGCGAGGATGACAGCGCACAGGATGCGGGCCCGGACCATGGGAGCCTTCAAGACGGCAGCAGTCTACCACGGTCGGACACGAAGAAGTACTACGCAATTGACAGCCACAACCTCGTCGCCTAGCCTGTCCGCGCGATGCATGATTTTCTCGACCAGGTGTTCGTCTATCACCCGGCCCCATGGATCGACCGGAACTGGGCGCGGATCAGCGGCCTGCCGTTGGAAGATGTCCGGTTTCAGGCCGCGGACGGCACCAGGCTGTTCGGCTGGTACGTGGAGGCGCCCCGGGCGCCGGGCGTGCTCGTGTGGTGCCACGGCAACGCGGGGAACGTCATCAACCGCCTCGAGAACCTGGCGCTGCTCCACCGCATCGGGCTGGCCGTGTTCATCTTCGACTATCGCGGATACGGCCTGAGCGCCGGCAGGCCGACCGAGGAAGGGCTGTATCAGGACGCCCTGGCCGCCTACTCCTACGTGACGACCACCCGGCAGGTCGAGGCCACCCGCCTCGTGATCTTCGGACGGTCGCTCGGCGCGGCCGTGGCCGGAGACCTCGCCAGCCGGCAGCCCGCGGCCGGCCTCATCCTGGAGTCGGCGTTCCCCTCGATCGCGGCGATGGCCAAGGCGCATTACTACGGCCTGCCGGCCCATCTCCTGCTGATCTCGCGATTCGATCTGGCCCACCGCCTGCAACGGATCCGCATGCCGGTCCTGGTCATCCATGGCGACCGGGACGCCACGGTGCCGGTGCAGCTCGGTCAGGAGGTCTTTCAGGCCGCGCGCCCGCCCAAGGAGTTTTATATCGTGGGTGGCGCGGACCACAACGATCTCTACCAGGTCGGCGGCAGGGAATATTTCGAGCGGCTGCGGCGCTTCGTCAAGGACGTGACGTGAGGGGCGACGCCGGGGCCCTGGGGACTCTCGCTCGCGGATCCGCCTTCATGCTCGGCGCCGGTCTCTGGAGTCTGCTCCTGCTCGGCCTCCCTCTGCCGGCGGCGGCGTCCCCCGATCCCTACCTCAGCGAGCTTGTCCGGCAGGCCGCCGAGCGCCGGCTCTCCGAGGCGCGGTACTGGCACGTGCTGCTCCACTACCAGCCGAATCTGTTCGGCGGCTACACCAGCCAGGCGGCCGACCCCGGTTTTTTCCTCTCGCCAGGCGGCCGGACCGACCCGGCTGCGGAGCTGGCGGCCACGCTGGCGCAGTTCTTCTCCGACGAGCCGGTCGGCCGTTCCAAACAGCCCGCGCAGTGCGTGTTCGTGGGACGGTACCAGTGGCTCAAGACGGAACTGGCGTTCGACGACCGGCGGCTCCCGCCGCAGCGCTGCGACCGGCTGGCCGCATGGCTGGAGGCCTTGGACGCCCAGTCCATCACGTTGATCTTCCCGTCCGCGTACATGAACAACCCGGCTTCCATGTTCGGCCACACCCTGTTGCGGATCGACCAGAAGACCCAGACCGAGATGACCCGCATCCTGGCCTACACCGTCAATTTTTCCGCGGAAGTGACGACCCGCCACGGGATCGCCTATGCGTGGCTGGGCATGACCGGCGGGTTCAAAGGCTTCTTCTCCACACTGCCGTACTATATGAAGGTCCAAGAGTACCGCGACCTCGAAAACCGCGATATCTGGGAATACCGGCTGAACCTGACGCCCCGGCAGCTCTTGCAGGTCCTGTGGCATGCCTGGGAGCTGGGCAACACGCACTTCGATTACTATTTCCTGAAGGAGAACTGCGCCTACTACATCCTCTCCCTCCTCGAAGCGGCGCTGCCGGACCTGTATCTCACGGACCGCTTCCTGTTCTGGACGGTTCCGGCGGACACCGTGCGGGCGATCGCCGAGCATCCGGGGCTGATCGGGGAGATCGTCTACCGGCCCGCGCGGACCACGCAGATCCGCCAGAAGTACGCCGCCCTGTCGGCGGACGAGCAGGGCTGGCTCCATCGGGTGGTGCGTGAGCCCGACCTAGCGCAATCCGAGGATTTTCTCCGGTTCCATCCCGAACGGCAGGCCTTCGTGCTGGACCTGGCCTCGGACTATCTCCGGTACAAGGCCGTCGCGGACGAGGCCGCCGCGGCCTCCTACAAGGAGTCGAACCGCCGGGTGCTCTCGATCCGGAGCGGGCTCAAGATTCCCTCGAAAGAGTTCGCGGTCCGTCCCTTCACGCTGCCGCCGGAGGAAGGGCACAAGATTCACCGGTTCGGGCTCGCCGGGGGCTGGCGGCAGGACGACATCTTCGAAGAGGTGAATTTCCGGCTCGCGTCCCACGACCTCCTCGACCCCGAGCGCGGCTACACGCCCGATGCGCAGATTGAATTGCTGTCGGTGGCCCTGCGCCGCTACGAGCGCCGCGATCAGAGCCGGCTCGAGCGCTTGACCCTCGCCAACATCATCTCGCTGTCCCCGATGGACGCCTTGATCCAGAAGCCGTCCTGGAAATTCAGCGGCGGGCTGCAGACGGTCCGGGGGAGCCGCTGCCGGCTCTGCTCAAACTGGAACGCGAACGGCGGAGCGGGCGGGGCGCTGGAGTCGCGCTGGATCAGGCGGGAGGTCTACTTCGCGATGGCCGAGCTCGATGCGAATCTCAGCCAGGCCTACGCGCAACACCATCGCGCCGGCGGCGGCGGCAGCGCCGGCCTGCTGGCCGACCTGACCGAGCGGTGGAAGGTGCTGCTCGCAGCGACGTATCTCAGATTTCCGCTGGGCGACCGCAGCGACACCTTCCGCGCCGCCTTTCACCAGCGCTATACCCTGCAGAAGGACCTGGCGGTGCGGCTCGAGCTGACCCATCGGGATCCGCAGGACAACGAGGCGCTGATCGTCCTGCACGGCTACTTCTGAAGCCAGTGATTCGTGAATAGGGCGTGAGTCCCCGAATCACGGATCACTCAGCACGCGCCGGGCCCGCCGGAAGACCCCATGGAACATGTCGCGCGTGAGCTTGCCCGTGCATGTATTCTGCTGGCTGGGATGATAGGACGCCACCAGGGTCACGCTCCAGGGCAACCGGTGCACTGCGCCATGGGCGAATGAGGGGGACGGGACCACGCGGGCATGGCCCAGCTCGCGGCAGGCCTTCAGGTACTGCTCGAAGGCGATCCGCCCCAGCGCCATGACGACTCGCAGACCTCTTAAGAGCTCCAGTTCCTCCCTGAGATAGGGCCGGCACCGGTCGAACTCCTCGAGCGCCGGCTTGTTGTCCGGCGGCGCGCACCGCACCGCGGCCGAAATGTAGCAATCCCGCAGCCGGAGCCCGTCGTCCCGATGCTTGGAATGCGGCTGGTTCGCGAACCCGAAGCGGTGGAGCGCTTCGTAGAGCCAGTCCCCGCTGCTGTCTCCGGTAAAGATCCGGCCCGTGCGGTTGCCGCCGTGCGCCGCCGGCGCCAGCCCCACGATCAACAGCCGCGCGGCGGGGTCCCCGAAGCCGGGCACCGGCCGGGCCCAATACTCCCACTCCGCAAACCGCCGTGGACGTTTCGCCGGCAGCGCGACGGCGCGGCGGTGCGCCACCAGGCGGGGGCACCGCGTGCACCGCACGATCCGGGCATTCAGGATTTCCAATGTCCGCATGGCGGGATCGTAGCACAGCGGGGAGGCAAAAAGTCTTGCCGCTCTTCGCACTTCCTGCTAGCATGGACGCGTATTCACCCCTATGGCGACGTTGAATCACGCATGAAGGCCCGCCCCCGCGTGTCGCCCGGTCGCCCCAGCGCTCGATCGAGACCGGCTGCGCGGTGGAGTCTTGCGCTGTTCCTCTTCTTGCCCCTCGTCCTGTTGCCGCTTCCGGCCGCGCCCGAGCCCGCGTCTCCCTCGCCCGGGCCGGCGTCCCAGCCGCGAGCCGACCAGCGCGCGGCCGCGAAGCCCGATGCCCCCATCGACGATGTGATCGTGCCGATGAAGCCCGACGGAAACGGCACGTCCATGCCGGAAACCGAGGCGCCACCGGACGACGACCGGCTCGTGATCCTGCCTGAGATCCAGCGCGGTGAACGGCACTTCCTCAGCTCCTTCCGGTTGCCCGAGAAGCTGTCCTTCGCCAATCAACCGGTGCCCCTGGACTCCTGGCAGGTGCGCGAGCGGGTCGAGTACGAGTTTTATCAGTTCCTGGCCGAGGAGGGCGAGAGCATCATCATGGCCAAACGCACCGGACGGTGCTTTCCGCCGGTGGAGAAGCAACTGGCCGAGTCGGGGCTGCCGGACGACTTGAAGTACATGCTGCTCGTGGAGAGCAAGTGCATCTCCGCGGCCTTTTCCCGGGCCAAGGCCTCGGGGCCGTGGCAATTCATCGGCTCCACCGGGAGGCGCTACCAGCTCCGCACCAACCAGTGGAAGGACGACCGGCGCAATCTCGAGATGTCCACCGAGGCCGCCATCAAATATCTCAAGTTCCTGAAGGACTATTTCGGAGACTGGTTCCTGGCCATGGCCGCGTACAACGCCGGGGAAGACCGCATCCGGAAACTCCTCAAGGAACAACGGGTGACCGACTACTGGAAGCTGCACTACGTCCGCGAGACGATGCGGTACATCCCGCGGATCATCGCCGCGAAGGAGATCTATTCCCAGCCGGAGAAATACCTGGGCCTGACGAAAAAGGACCTGTACGTGCCGCTGGAGACGCAGACCGTGACCGTGAGCGTGACCGAGCCGCAGCGCCACCTGGCCCATATCGCCGAAGAGTTCGGGACGTATTTTCTGGAGCTCAAAATGCTCAACCCGGAGATCCGGAAAGAGTATCTCCCCAAGGGCGCCCACCAGATCAGGGTGCCCAAGCAGAGCTGCCCGGTCCGCTGTTTCAAGCAGGACAAGGTCCCTTGATTGCCCCCGCTCACGGCCCGCACGGTTCCACGCGCGGGAACGCGCTCCCACTGAGCCGGATGCCGCGCATGAAGATCGAGATCGGTCCGCCTCACGTCCGCACGCTCATTCGGGACCTGCTCAAGTCGGGATTGTCCGCAGGGGACCCGGCCGATGCGGTGCGCCGGGCCGTGCGCCGCCGGGGATGGCGGCTCGATGTCGGGACGGTCAGCTATGACCTCCGGCGCTATGGTCGCATCCTGGCCGTGGGAGCCGGCAAAGCGTCGGCGGCCATGGCGGCGGAGCTGGAGCGGATCCTCGGCGAGTGGCTGCACGGCGGGCTCCTCACGATCCCCCGTGGGCAGGCGGCGGCGGTGAGGCGGGTCGAGGTGACGCGGGCGGGCCATCCGCTCCCGGATGAGGCCGGCCATCGGGCGGCCCGACGGCTGCTGACGTTGGCCGGCACGCTGACGGCCCGCGACCTCATGTTCGTGCTGCTCTCGGGGGGGGCCTCGAGCCTGCTCCCGGCGCCCAGTTCCCCGGTGACGCTGGCGGACAAGCGGCGCACGACGCAGCAACTCCTGGCCAGCGGCGCCACGATCCAGGAGATCAATACCGTCCGCAAGCACCTCTCGCTCCTCAAGGGCGGCCGGCTCGCCGCCGCCACGCCCGCGCGCATCGTCAGCCTGATCCTGTCGGATGTGGTCGGCCAGGACCTCGGGACCATTGCCTCCGGCCCGACGGCCGCCGATCCGACGACCTACCGCGATGCGCAGGCGGTGCTCCGCCGCTACGGCCTCTGGGATCGGGGTCCCGCACGTGTGCGGGACCGCCTGACCCAGGGGTTGCGTGGGATGGCCGAAGAGACCCCCAAACCGGACTCACCGGTCTTCCGGCGGGTCCAGAACGAGATCATCGGAAACAATGCGGCGGCGGTCGCGTCCGTGGCGAACGCGGCGGCGGATCTCGGCCTGCATCCGCTGGTGCTGTCCACGTCGCTGACCGGAGAGGCGCGGGAAGCGGCCAAACTGTTCGGCGCGATGGCGCGCGAGATTCACCAAAGCGGGCGTCCCGTGCGCCGGCCGGCCTGCCTCATCGCCGGCGGCGAGCTCACCGTGACCGTGCACGGGGACGGGCGCGGGGGACGGGCCCAGGAATTCGCGCTGGCGGCGGCGCTCGAGATCGCCGGGCTGCCGGACACCTGGATCGTGGGCTTCGGCACGGACGGCGTGGACGGCCCGACGAACGCCGCAGGAGCGGTCGTGAACGGCCTGACCGTCCGGCGCGCGACGCGCCTGGGGATCGATGCCCGGGCGGCCTTGCAGCGCAACGATGCCTATCCGTTCTTCAAGAAGGCCGGCGGCCACATCTCCACGGGGCCCACCGGGACGAACATCAACGACCTGTACCTGCTGATCGCAACGTGACCCACCGGGTGGGCCGTCTGCCGTGACGAACTCGGATGGCATTGGAAATTTAAGCCGCAACCTGGTATTCGTGGCAGGGCTCACGGCTGGCCGCTGAGAGCCGATTGCGGGGCGCATTGTGGCGGATCCCTTCGTCCTGTCGTTGCAACTCTGCTCGGACCCCAAGCTCGTTGGGGGCAAGGCGGCAGGCCTGGGCCGGCTCGTCCGCCAGGGATTTCGGGTGCCGGCCGGCGTCTGCCTCACCACGCGGGCGTACCAGGAGACCGTCGGGTATCTCGGCTGGAACAGGCCGGACCGGTGGCACCATCTGTACCGCATGTCCGAGCTGGCCCGCGGTCCCATCCTGGAGGAGCGCCGGCGCTTCATCGAGTCGTTAACGCTCCCCGCCGGAATCCAGGAGCAACTCTTCTCGGAGCTCGAACGCATCCGGACGGAGCTCGGGAGCCCGCCGGGGGAGATGCTGTGGGCCGTGCGGTCGTCCTCCTCGGACGAGGACGCGGAAGACTTTACCTTCGGCGGCCTCTATCGGACGGTGTTGGGGGTCCCGCTGACCGCGGTGCCGGCCGCGATCGTCAAGTGTTGGGCGTCGCTCTGGACAGACTCCGCGTTTGTGTACCTCGGCCGGGCGATCAAGCGCCGGGAGGCTCCCTCCATGGCCGTCATCCTGCAGCCGGTCTTGGCCGCGCGCGCGGCCGGCGTGGCGTACTCGCGCCATCCGATCTCGGGGCAGCCGGATTGCGTGGTCATCAACGCGGTCTTCGGGGTGGGCGAACCGCTCGTGGCGGGGCTCGCGCCACCCGACCACTATGTGATCGCGCTGGAGCCGGGTGCCGAGCGGACGTCCATGCTGATCCAGGAACGTCAGGTGGTCGAGAAGAAGACGGCGCGCCGGGTCACGCACGCCGGCTTGACGGACCAGCCGGTGCCGGAAGCCGACTGGAAGACGCCCGCGCTGCACGATCCCGAAGTGCTGGCGCTGGCGAGCCTGGTCAAGGAAGTGGAGCGGGCCGAGGGCCGGTCGGTCGACGTTGAATGGGCCGTCACCGACCGGCAGTTGTGGCTGCTGCAGGCCAGGGCCATTCCCCCCACCGGCGAGCTGGGGAGCGTCTGCTGGTCACGGGCCAACTTCAAAGAGACGCTGCCGGAGCTCCCGAGCCCGCTGGCGCTGTCCTACATGCGCGATTTCATGGAGACGAACATCATCCGCCACTACCGCGAGATCGGCTGCCAGATTCCGCGCGGCATGGCGTCGATCCAGATCCTCCGCGGCCGCCCCTACATCAACGTGACGCTGTTTCAGCTCGTGATGGCACAGCTGGGCGGGAACCCCGCCATGATCACGGAGCAGATGGGCGGGGAAGCGCCGACCCCTTCCGGCACCGCGCGCCTGCCTGTTTGGAAGCAGTGCCGGGCCCTGCTGCGGTTGGAGTGGCGCATCTGGACGGCCTCCTGGCAGGCGGAGAGCTGGTTTGCCAAGCTCAAGGCCCTCGGCGAGGAGCTGGCGGAGCTGGCGCTCGACCGGCTGGCTGAGCCCGTGCTGTTGGAGCGGCTCGCCCGGCTGAACCGCCTCATCCAGACCCACGACCTCACCTTCGCCATCGTCAGCGGCGTGTCGCGCGCCCTCTACATGCTCGAGGCGTTGTTGCAGCGCCGGGTTGGGAAGGACTGGCAGTCCCTGCTCAACGGCGCCACGCAAGGCTTGGGCACGATCGTCAGCGCACGGGAGGTGATCTGGCTCGCGGAGCTGGCCGAGCTGGCGCGCTCCGAGCCCGCCGTGCGGGACTTTCTCCTGGCCGAGCCCTGGGACCCAGAGCCATTTCGTACAACGCTGGCGGGCACGCAGTTTCTCCGGGCTCTCGACGGCTTCCTGGCCGAGTACGGGCACCGCGCCATCGGCGAATCCGACGTCATGTCCCCCCGGTTTTCCGAAACACCTTCGTATCTGCTCGGCATCATCCGGGGCCATCTCCATGGATCGGCGACCCGGTCTGTGAGGGACATCCGCCGAGAGCAGGAATCGGCCAGACAGGCGGCGCTGCGGCGCATCCGGCGGGCCATCGGATTCCGGCTGCACGAGCGCCTCTGGTTCGCCTGGTGGTATCGCGATCTCTGCCGGTATCTGGAGCTTCGGGAGGCCAACCGGCACCACACGATGTACTACGTGGCCGGCATCCGGCGCCTGCTGTTGAAGCTCGGCGAGAAGCTCGTCACGTGGGGGGTGGTGGGCGCCCAGGACGATCTGTTCTTCCTGACCGCCGAGGAGATCCGCTCCCTGGTGGCCGATCCGACGCGGGATTGGCGCGCCACGGTGCTCGCGAGACGTGCGGAGCGGGCCCTCTGTGCCGCGCAATCCGCGCCGGACACCTTGAACTTCGAGCGGTCGGAGCTCGACGGCATCCGGAAGGAGGACGCCCCGGGCGACTCCTTGAAAGGCCTGCCGATCAGCGCCGGGTACGTGGAGGGGCCGGTCCGCCTGGTGAACGTGCCCGAAGATGCCGTGCGGGTCAAGAATGGCGACATCATCGTGTCCTCGGTGATCGATCCGGGGGTCACGCCGCTGTTCGGTGTGGCGGCCGGCGTCGTGGTGGAGATGGGGGGCATGCTCTCGCACGGCGCCATCGTGGCGCGCGAATACGGCATCCCGGCGGTCGCGAACGTGCGCGATGCCACCCGCCTCCTGCGCGACGGCGATCGTGTCGCCGTGGATGCGACGCTCGGCGAAGTCCGGCGCCTTGCCCGGAAAGACTGACGCGGGTCACATGCCGACACGGGCCGTATGATCGAGCTCACGTCACTGGCCCTCGGGGTCGTCGCGGGGCTCGCGCTCGGTGCCCTGCTGGTGGGGGTCTGGATGACCCACCGCTCGGCGCTGGCGCGGGCCGAATTGACCGACGCGTTCAAGGCGGTCTCGGGGGAAGCGCTCAAGACCAACAGCCAGATCTTTCTGGACCTCGCCAGGACGTCCTTCGAGACGCTCAAGGTCGAAGCCAAGGGCGATCTCGCCCAGCGGCAGCAGGCGATCGACGAGCTGATCAGGCCGCTCACGGAGTCCCTGAAACGGTACGAGCAGCAAATCCAGTCGCTGGAGCAGTCCCGCCAGTCCGCCTACGGCGGCATCGACCGCCATCTCACGCTCCTGAACGAAGCCCAGGAACGGCTGAGGCAGGAAGCCGCGAACCTCGTGAAGGCCCTGCGGACGCCCGGCGCGCGCGGGCGCTGGGGGGAGCTCACCTTGCGGCGCGTGGTGGAGATGGCGGGCCTCGTCCGGCACTGTGATTTCGTGGAGCAGGCCACGCTCGAGACGGAGGAGGGCCGGAAGCGCCCCGATCTGGTCGTGCATCTCCCCAATCACTGCCAGATCGTGGTGGACGCCAAGACCGTGCTCGCCGCCTACCTCGACGCGCACGAGACCACCGACGAGGCGCAACGCCGGGCCCATCTGGCCCGCCATGCCGCACAGGTCCGGTCGCGCATGGATGAGCTGAGCCTCAAGGCGTATGCGACCCAATTCGACCGCGCCCCCGAGTTCGTCGTGCTGTTCCTTCCCGGAGAGCAGTTTCTCGGCGCGGCCTTGGAGCACGACCCCACCTTGATCGAAGACGGCTTCGCGCAGCGGGTGGTGATTGCGACCCCGACGACGCTGTTCGCGGTGTTGCGGGCAGTGGCCTATGGTTGGCAGCAGGCCGACCTCACCGAAAATGCGGAGCGGATCGCCAGGCTGGGCAAGGAGCTCTATGAGCGCATGGCCGTCCTGGCCGAGCATCTGACCGACGTGGGCCAATCCCTCGGCAAGAGCGTGCAGGCCTACAACAAGGCGCTCGGCTCGATCGAGACCCGGGTCCTGCCGAGCGCGCGAAAATTCCGCGAGTTGGGGGTCGGCTCGGAGAAAGACGTGCCGCACCTCGAGCCCATTGAAACCGCCCCGCGGCTCATGCCCCCGGTCGAGTAAGGAACGCCATGACGGACGCGCAGCGGATGGTGCGGGAGTTCCACCGGACGTTCGGTATCATGATCGCGGAGCGGCCCGCCATCCTGGATGACCGCACCCGGGCGCTCCGGTTGCGTCTGATCGAGGAAGAATTTCAGGAGTTGCGGGAGGCGCTGACGCGCGGAGAGATCACGGCCGTCGCCAAGGAGCTGGCTGACCTGCTGTACGTCGTCTACGGCACGGCCGTTTCCTGCGGGATCGACATGGAGCCGGTCTTCCGGGAAGTCCACCGGTCGAACATGACCAAGGTGGGAGGGCATAAGCGGGCGGACGGCAAATGGGTCAAACCCGCCACCTATTCTCCGGCCGACCTCCAGGGGATTCTCAGCGCCCAGGCCGGCGAGGAACCGGGACGTGAAACCACCAACCTGCCCTAACTGCGGCAAGGACTTCACCCGCCGCTCGCACCGGGAAGGGCTGTTCGAGCGGTTCATCAGCCTGTTCTACGTCTATCCGTTCCGTTGCCAGCTCTGCACGCACCGGTTCCGGACGCTTCAGTTCGGACAGCGGTACGTCAAGCAGAAGATAGACCGGCGGGAGTACGAGCGGATCGCGACAAAATTTCCCATGACCTTCCAGGGGGACCAGGCGCAGGGCGAAGGCACCACGCTCGACCTGTCCATGGCCGGATGCGCGATCGAGAGCGAGGCGAAGGTGCCGGAAGGCTCGCTCGTGCAGCTCGAGCTCAAGAATTCGGAGGCCTCCCCGGTGCAGGTCGAAGCGGCGGTGGTGCGGTCCACCCGGCAGAAGACGGTCGGCCTGCAGTTTCTTCGCTTGCGCGAGGAAGAACGCGAGCGGCTCCGGCAATTCATCCGGCAATTGCTCCAGTCCCGCCGCTAGCGACTTAGCCCGTTAGGGGGCAATTGCGATTTCACCCCCAAGACACTGCCGCCTCACCGGCTCGGCGGCGTCCACGAACGTGACGCTCGTTATTCCTCGCGTCGTGGACCTCAGCGGACCAGGACATTGTCGATGAGGCGGATCCCGCCGATCCGAATCGCCCCCAGCAACACCGCGGGCCGGGTGATCCTCATCAGGGGCTCGAGCGTCGCCGGATTGCAGACCGCAAGATAGTCCACGTGCGCCAAGGGTTCCTGTCTCGCGCGCGTCAGCATCGCGCGTCGCACGCGCCAGACGGATCGCTCCCCGTTCCGGATCGCAGCCTGACCGCATCTCAGCGCGTCGATCAACACCGTCGCCGCCCGCCGTTGCCGGCTCGAGAGATACGCGTTGCGGGAGCTCAGGGCCAGGCCGTCAGCCTCCCGGACCGTGGGACGGATGACCACTCGCACGCCGAGGTTGAGGTCCTCGACCAGTCGCCGGACCAGGACGGCCTGTTGAAAGTCCTTCTGCCCGAAGAAGGCCGTCTCCGGTCGCACGATCGCAAAGAGCTTCGTGACGACGGTCGCCACCCCTTCGAGGTGACCCCGCCGGACCTCGCCTTCCCAGCGCCGGGCCAAGTCCCGCACTTCCACCGACGTCCGGAACGCGGCGGGGTAGATCTCGCGCTGAGGGGGTGCGAACAGCACGTCCACGCCCTCCGCCCGGCAGAGCGCGGCATCGGCCGCAAGCCGGCGAGGATAGCGGGCGAAGTCTTCTCCGGGACCGAACTGGCGGGGATTGACGAAGAGGCTGACCACCACGGCATCGCAGGAGAGCCGGGCCGCGCGGATCAACCCCCGATGCCCGGCATGCAGCGCCCCCATGGTCGGCACGAGCCCGACCACCACACCTTCCCGATGCAGCGCCCGGCTCCAGGCCGACATGGCCGTGACCCGGCGGATGAGACGCATCAAGGCTTTCGCGCGGGCGTCATGCAGGCGGGACGAGGGCCTTTGTGCATCGAAGGGCCGTCCACGGAAGAGACCCGTGCCTGATCCCGCAGGTGGGCGAGCAGCTCGCTGACCGTGCGCCGGACAACTGGATGGCGCCATTCCGGCGCCAGCTCGGCGAGGGGCTGGAGGACAAAGCGGCGCTGGTGCAATCGGGGATGAGGAATGATGAGGTCGCCGGCTTCGATGATGCGGCTGCCGTAGAACAGGATGTCCAGATCCAGGGTCCGGGGGCCGCCTCGCCGCTCCGGATCACGGCCCAGCGCGCGTTCAATCTCCCGGCACGCCTCCAGCAGGCGGTGGGGCGGCAGCGCCGTCTCGAGCTCCACGACGCCGTTCAAAAACCACCCGCCTCCGGGATCGGTCGAATCACGCACCGGCTCCGTCTCGTAGAATGACGACACGGCGATCACCTGCGTGTCCGGCAGCAAGCCCAGGAGCGTCAGCGCGCGATGGCAGAAATCGGACCGGTCCCCGACGTTGGAGCCGAACGCGATGAAGACCGTCTCCGTCATGCCCCCTCCGCACCCACCGTCATCTTACCATCCTGTTTTCTCCAGCCGGGCGACCGCTTCCGCGAGCCGCTCCTGGGGCGTCGTCAGCGTCATGCGGATGTAGCCTTCTCCCTCCTGGCCGAACCCATTGCCGGGCGTCGTGACGATGCCGGCCTTCTCCAGGAGATGCGCGGTGAACGATGCGGAGGTGTAGCCCGCGGGAACCGTCACCCAGACATAGAACGCCGCCCGGGGCACCTCGACCTCCAACCCGAGCGTCTTCAGCCCCGGGACCAGGACATCCCGGCGCTCCTGGTAGACCGCGCGAATGCGGTCGGTCACGTCCGCCTCCAGGCTCAAGGCCGTGATCCCGGCTTCCTGCACGGCCTGGAAGACGCCGGAGTCCAGATTGCTCTTGACCTTGCCCAGCCCCGCCAATACCTGTGAGTTCCCGACCGCAAACCCCAACCGCCAGCCGGTCATGTTGAAGGTCTTGGAGAGAGAATGAAATTCGATCCCCACCGCCTTGGCTCCGTCGCTCTCCAGGAAGCTGGCCGGCCGCTGGCCGTCGTAATAGACCTCCGAGTAGGCGGCGTCATGACAGACGATGATCTGGTGTTCCTGCGCAAACGCCACCACGCGCTGAAAAAAGTCCTTGCCGGCCACGGCCGAGGTGGGATTGTTCGGCGAGTTCAGGAACATCAATTTGGCCTTGCGGGCGACCTCGACCGGGATTGCGCGAAGGTCGGGCAGGAACCCGTGCGCCTTGCGCAACGGCATGACGTAGGGAGTCCCGCCCGCGAAGCCGGTGGCCACGGGGTAGACTGGATAGCCGGGGCTCGGCACGAGGACCACATCCCCCGGATCGACGAACGCCAAGGGCACATGGCCGATGCCTTCCTTCGAGCCGATCAACGTGAGGACCTCATCAGCCGGGTTCAGCGGCACCCCGAACCGGCGTTTGTACCAGTCGGCGACCGCCTGCCGGAAGGAGGCCAGGCCCTCGTAGGACGGATACTGGTGATTCTTGGGCTCCGCGGCCGCCCGGGCGAGTCGCTCGACGATCGCGGGGGGCGTCGGGAGGTCCGGGTCGCCGATGCCCAGATTGATGATGTCCATTCCGCGGGCGATGGCCTTTCGCTTCATCTCGTCGATCGCCGCGAACAGGTACGGCGGCAGGGCCTTGATTCGCGCCGCCGGATGGATCGGAAAGCCGCCCATTCGAGCTCCTTTCGTTACCTGATAAAGGGATTTAGGGTACTGCAAACAAACGCTGGCAATCAACCGGCCGTCAATTTCTTCTCTAGCCCTGGCCTCCGCTTCTGGAGTAAAATAGGCGTGATGTCGCGCACGATCAGAACCCCGGAAGATGTTGCCTGGCTGCTGGAGCACACGCACGCCTTCCAGGGCGGCCAGGTGCTCGAGGTGCACGTCGGCAAGCAGCGCCTGTTCGACGAAACGACCGGCCGCGACATCCCCGCCACCACGACCATCACCGCGGTCATCCGGTATGAACTGCTGGGTGGCGACCATCTCGCCCCCCACGCCGTGACGCGGATCGCCCGACTCACCATGACCGGTGTCACGGATTTTTCGATCTTCGAGCAGGAGGGCGCGGACTTCTCCGAGATCGGGGTAATTCACGCCGAGGTCTCCGGCGACCGCCTGCGGTTCTGGTTCGACCCCCAGGGTGAGCTGTACGTGATCTGCGATCAGGCTGACATTGAAGAGGTGTCGCGCCCCAGCGCCGACCGACCGGTTCCGGCCGGCGTCACGGAATGGACATTCCAGGCTCACAGCGGCGCTCTGCCCGCCGTGGCGTGGTTCCTGGAACGGCTCGACCGGGCCGGGGTCCCATGCGCCTGGCGGCCGACGAAGCGCACGGCGCGGCCCCATCCGGCGCTGCGATGGGAAGGGTGCCTGATGCCGGCCTCTGCGCAAGGCGTGCCGCGCGGAGGGGGCGTCTTCATCCAGACCTTCGGCCCGCTCGACGGCTGCGGCTTCGGCCTCACCGTCCGCGCTGCAGACGCTCACGAGAACGGGATCGGCCGGCTCATCGCGGTTCTGGCGGAGATCGTCGTCAGGAGCTTTGCCGGCCGCTGTCTGGCGGGGACACAGATCATGGAACGGGAGGAATGGCTCGAGCGCCGCGCGTTAATCTGGGGAGCGCATCAGGTGTCTGCTGACCGAATGACCGATCACTGATGACTGATCGCGGGATGACTGATGTTATCGGCAGGAGTCAGTGAGAGGAGGCAGCCGTTCCGTTCTTGCTATTCACGCATTCCACGAGGTGCCAGAACCGTAGCGGGTTGACCTTCTCCTTCCGGGCGACGACCAGGGACGTTCCCTCCAGCACGTTCTTCAACGACAGATCGGTCCGGAATCCGATGTGCTTGCACAGGGGCGAGATCACTTTCTCGACGGCGGCGATCAGCTTGTTGCCGTTGCTGAAGTGATTGAGCATGATGATCCGCCCCCCTTCCCGGCAGACCCGTATCATCTCGGTCACCACTTTGCGATAGTCCGGGACCGCCGTGACGACGTAGGCCGCCATGACGGTGTCGAAGCTGTTGTCCGGAAAGTCCATGTGGCCGGCATCCATCCGGATCAACTCGACGTTCTCCAGCCCGTGCGCGCGCATCCGTTGCCGGGCCTTGGCCAGCATGTCATAGGACAGGTCGATCCCGGTCACTTTGCAATGGCGGGGATAGAGCGGCAGCGACAGGCCCGTCCCGACTCCCACCTCCAGGATCCGCTCTCCGGTGGCGGGCCTGAGCTGGCGGACCGCCGACTCCCGGGACTCATGGAAAATCCTCCCAAAAATCTGGTCGTACACCGACGCATAGTTCGAATACACGCGCTCGACTTTCGCCAAATCCATGGAGGCTCCTTCGTCTTCCCCGCCTCACGTCGGGGACCATCGCCTGCAAAGCACAGTCCTTCACAGAACGTCTGACAGACCCGGGATGTGAGGAGATGCAACTAGGCGGGAGACCCGGCATGGTGCCGTTGATCGGGACGGCCCACCTGAGCAAACCGGCGCTACTCTAACGAAATCCGAGAGGCGAGTCAACAGCCCTACGACAGATTTTTCTCCCGTCTGTTGGAGGGGTCTCGCCCGTAGCCCGGGCCCGTCCTTCAGCCCACGATCGCGTCAAGGAACGCGCGGTACGACGGCGGAAGCGCCGGGACCTTTCCCGATCGCACCATGTCCGCGATGATCCCCCGGTGCTTCTTGTTCAAGCCGGAGTCCACGAACGCGGTCCGGTAGAGCTCCCACCGGCGGACCGGATCGTCCCGGACCCGTCGCTGCTCGTCCTGGGGCATGGCCTGGAGCGCGGTCGCCAGATGGCCGATGGCCTGTTCGACGCTGTGGTAGGGCGGGGCGAGGTGCAGCGCGGCATACAACGCTTCCAGATGGCGGCGAAAATCCTCTCGGAGCCACTGCACGGGGGAAGGCTGCTCGCTCATGCCGGGCCTCGCTCGTCGCGAGCAGAATAACCGCCGCTCCCTGGGAAGGCAACCGCTTGATTCAGCCGGGGCACTTGCCTACAGTGCGATGGGATCGAGCCGATGATTCGAACCTTCCAGGGCGTCAGGCCCACGATCGCTCCGAGCGCCTACATCGAGGAGACCGCGATCGTGATCGGCGACGTCGTGATCGGGAGCGACTCGAGCGTCTGGTTTCATGCCGTCGTCCGCGGCGACGTCCATTCCATCCGCATCGGGGACCGCACGAACGTGCAGGACCTGAGCGTGCTGCACGTGACGCACGACACCCACCCGCTCCACGTCGGCCACGACGTGACGGTGGGGCACCGCGTGATCCTGCACGGATGCACGATCCGGGACAGAGTCCTGATCGGGATGGGCGCCATCATCATGGACGGCGCTGTTATCGAGGAAGACTGCGTGGTCGGGGCCGGGGCGCTCGTCACCGAGGGCACGCACGTCCCGGCCAAGAGCCTGATCCTCGGCGTCCCGGCGAAGGTGCGCCGCCCCGTGAACGACGACGAGCTGCGCTGGATCCGCCAGTCCGCCCGGAACTACATCACCTACGCCCGGCAGTACCTGGCCGGGCCGGACACGCCCCCCATCGGATTCTAAGCGCCGACCCGCACGAAGCAGACCGGATCGCCCACGAGGGCGGTGGGGTGGCGGTGGGCGCCCACCGCACAGGGCACCGCGTGCCGGGCGCACCACGCGGCGGTCCAGGGCCGTTCTTCCACGGAGGGGGTGACCAGCGCGGGATGCCGCAGGTCTCGCATGACCGCGGCGACGAGCGCCGTCACCGCCCGTCGTTCCCGGACGAAGACCCGCGGCTCGAAGATGACGGGATCGGCCCGCCCGTAGGAGAGCGCGGAGAGTTCGGGGAAGCGCTCAGGATCGTTCAGGACGCTCACGATCCAGAGATGATCGAAGCGCCCGCGGGCCCGGCGGGCATCCTGCGCCCGGTACCGAAACGGCAGTCCGGCGCAGGCCCGGTTGAGAATCCCGGCCTCTTTCCTCCGCAGGGTAAAGACCGCGACCTCCCGCTCCAACTCGAGCGTCTCCATGACCAGCACCGGGAGCTCGGCCACCCCGGCCCCGACGTAGAGGCTGCGGCCGCGCGGGGGGAGCCGGCCCTTGAGCCGCTCCGCCAGCCGGCTTCCGAGAGTCCGGCAAGCCGCCTTCCGGGCCTGCCAAAAGGCCGCCCCGCCTTCCTCGCAATAGATGTCCGCGAGGCGCGCATAGTCGAGCCGATCGAAGAGCCGCGTGATCGCGGCGCGTGTGGAGGGGCGAAGGGTCATGCGCGGGCGGGCGGGACGGCTCCGGCCAGCGTGGTCACGGCCGCCAGGACCGCCTCGGCGACGGAGGCGAGAAACTCCAGGTCCAGGGTCTCGAGCGTATCGCTGGGCTGGTGGTAGTGCGGGTTTCTGAAGTTCGCGGTGTCGGTCAGCATCACGGCGGGATAGCCGAAGTGCCAGAACGCGGCATGGTCGCTCCGCCGGGTGTCCGGGAACAATTCGCCGCGGCCGGGCACGATCAACGAGACCGTGGGGAGCCCCGGCACTCGCTGTGCCGCCGCCGCTTCGATGTGCTCGGCGAGGGCCACGGACTCCGAATTCGCGACGATCGCCAGAAAATCCCCCCGGGACGGGACCGCGACCGGCAGCCCGGCCGGCGCCAGTTGCGAGCCGGGCTCGGACCGCGTGAAGCCCACGCATTCCAGGATGATGGCCCCCTGGATCACGGCGGACCGGGCCCGGAGCTCCGTCACATAGGCGAGGCTCCCGAGCAGATCCTCTTCCTCGAGGGAAAAGCCGATGAAGCGGACCTCGCGGCTGAGCGGCACGCTCCGCAGGCCGCGGGCCACTTCCAGCAGGACGGCCACGCCGCTGGCGTTATCGTCCGCGCCCGGCGACCCCATGACGGTGTCGTAGTGGGCGGCGACGATCAGCGGTGGTTGAGACTCCACGCTCCGGACGGCCGGAAGCGACGCGACCACGTTCTGATGCGTGCCGCCGGGCCCTGGAACGGCATGGGTGCCGACGGACAGGCCGAGGGCCCGGAACTGGTCGATGAGATACTGCGCGGTCGCGCGCAGCGCCTCGGGAGAGGAGATCGGATGCCGCTCGCGGGCCAATGCCTGCAGATGCGCGAGCAGCGAGGGGGAATGCACGCCAGACCGCCGGCGGACGGGCCTAGGCCACGATCTCGGTGCCGATGCCCTTGTCGGTGAACACTTCGAGCAGGATGGCATGCGGCATACGGCCGTCGATGACGTGGGCCTTCCGCACCCCGCCCTCCAACGCGGCGATGCAGGCATGGACCTTGGGCAGCATGCCTTCGCTGATCGTGCCCTTCTTGACCATGCGCTGCATGTCCTTGCGCGAGAGCGTAGACACGTGGCGGCCCCGGCCGTCCCGGATGCCCTTGACGTCGGTCAGCATGAGCAGCTTCTCGGCTTTGAGGGCCGTGGCGATTTCCCCGGCCACGAGATCGGCGTTGATGTTGTAGGTGTGCCCTTCACGGTCCGCCCCGATCGGGGCGATCACGGGAATGAACCCTTCCTGCTGGAGCTTCACGACCAGGCGGGGATCCACGGCTTGCACGTCCCCCACCAGCCCGAAGTCCTTCTCTGGCCCGTCCGGCTCGGCGTTGAAGCGCTCGGCCCAGGCCTTGGTGGTCAGGGGGCGGCAGGTGAGCAGCCCACCGTCCTTGCCGGTCAGGCCGACGGCCCGGGCCCCGTGCTGGTTCAGCAGGCTCACGATCTCCTTGTTGATCCGGCCGCCCAGCACCATCTCCACCACCTCCATGGTGGCGCGATCGGTGACCCGCACCCCCTGGCGGAATCGGGACTCGAGATTCAGCCGGGTCAGCATGCGGTCGATCTGCGGGCCGCCGCCATGGACGATGACCGGATTCAGCCCAACGTACTTCAGGAGCACCACGTCCATGGCGAAGCCCTCTTTCAAGGTGTCGTCCGTCATCGCCTTGCCGCCGTACTTGATCACCAGCGTTTTGCCGGTGAAGGTCCGGATGTAGGGCAGCGCTTCCACCAGGACGTTGGCCTTCTTGATGAGTTTGTTCATGCGAGCACGCTCCTTGGGCCTTCAGCGATCAGCTCTCAGCCTGCTGAACCGCTGAATGCTGACGGCTGATAGCTTCATAGGATGAAGCGGCTCAAATCTTCATCCTTGACGACGTCGCGCAGGCGTTCCTTGACGTAGCCGGCATCGACGGTGACCTTCTGCTCCTTCAGCTCCGGCGCCTCGAAGGAGAGCTGCTCCAGCAACCGCTCCATGATCGTGAACAGCCGCCGGGCGCCGATGTTCTCGGTCCGGTCGTTGACGAGCATCGCGGTCTCCGCCACCTCCTCCACGGCATCCCGCGTGAAATCCAGCGTGATGCCTTCCGTGGCCAGGAGAGCCTGGTACTGGGTCACCAGCGCGCTCCGGGGCTCGGTCAGGATGCGGATCAGATCGTCTTTCGTCAAGGGCTCCAGCTCCACCCGGATCGGAAACCGGCCCTGCAGCTCGGGGATGAGGTCCGAGGGCTTCGCGGAATGAAAGGCTCCCGCCGCGATGAACAGGATGTGGTCGGTCCGGACCGGGCCGTATTTGGTGTTGACCGTCGAGCCTTCCACGATCGGGAGCAGGTCCCGCTGCACGCCCTCCCGCGACACGTCGGGGCCCAGGGCCTTCTCGCGCCCGACGATTTTGTCGATCTCATCCAGGAAGACGATGCCGGCCTGCTCCACTCGGATCACGGCCTCGCGGACGACTTCATCCGTGTCGATCAGCTTCTGCGCTTCCTCCTGGGTCAAGTGCTTCAGGGCCTCCGGGACCTTCATCAGGCGCTTTTTCTTCTTCCCCGGAAACAGGCCGCCCAGCATGTCCCGCAGGCCGCTCTCCAGCTCTTCCATCCCGCCGACGTTCGAGACCACCCCGATGGGGATGCCGCGCTCCTTGACCTCCAGCTCGATGGTGCGCCCATCCAGCTTGCCTTCCCGCAACTGCAGGCGCAGTTTCGAGCGCGTTGCGTCGTACGAGGTCGCGCCCTCGCCGACGCCGGTGGGGGCCGGCCCCGTCGGGGGCAGCAGCAGGTCCAGCAGCCGCTCCTCGCCCTGCTGCTCCGCCTTCTGCTGCACCTGATCGAGATGGCTCGCCTTGACCATGCCGACCGACAGCTCCGTCAGGTCCCGGATGATGGACTCCACGTCCCGCCCGACGTACCCCACCTCGGTGAATTTGGACGCCTCCACCTTCAGGAACGGCGCCTCCGCGAGCCTGGCCAGGCGCCGGGAGATCTCGGTCTTGCCCACGCCCGTCGGGCCGATCATGATGATGTTCTTCGGAATGACGTCCTCGCGCAGGTCGGGGCCGAGCTGCTGCCGGCGCCAGCGGTTCCGCAGCGCGATGGCCACCATGCGCTTGGCGTCGCGCTGGCCGACCACGTACCGGTCCAGCTCCTCGACGATCTCCCGAGGCGTCAGACTGTTGAACCGTGGTCCGGGGCCGTTCGTGCGCATCACCGCTTGAGCTCCTCCAGGACGATCTGCCGGTTCGTGTAGATGTCGATCCCCGCGGCGATCTGCATGGACTCTTCCACGACTGCCCGGGCGTCCAGCGAGGAGTGCGCCAGCAGCGCCCGGGCCGCCGCGAGCGCATAGGGGCCGCCCGAGCCGATCGCCAGGATGCCGTCTTCCGGTTCGACCACGTCGCCGGTCCCGGAGATCACGAAGGAGTGATCCAGATCGGCGACCGCGAGCAAGGCCTCCAGGCGCCGGAGCACGCGGTCGGTCCGCCAGTCCTTGGCCAACTCCACGGCCGCGCGCGTCAGGTTGCCGCGGTACTCTTCCAGCCGGGCTTCGAATTTCTCGAACAGCGTGAACGCGTCGGCCGTCGCCCCGGCGAAGCCGGCCAGCACCCGGTCATGGTGCAGCCGCCGCAGCTTCCGCGCGTTGCTCTTCATGATCGTGGTCCCGACCGTCACCTGCCCGTCGGAGCCCATGGCGACCGCCGCATCGCGTCTGACCGAGAGGATCGTGGTGGAGCGGATGGTCATGGCAGCTCCCGTTTGCCCTCCGGGCGCTGGGCGCGCGGATGGGCGCGGTCATACACTTCCATCAGCCGGTCCATGGCGAGGTGCGTGTATTTCTGCGTCGTGCCGAGGGACGCATGACCAAGCATCTCCTGGATGGCCCGCAGGTCGGCGCCTTCGTCCAGCAGATGCGTCGCGAAGGAATGCCGGAGGGCGTGCGGGCTGATCCGTCCCTCGCGCAGACGCCCCGAGTACTTCGCCACGAGCCGCTCGACGCTCCGCGCCGTCAGCCGTCCGCCCCGCCGGTTGCGAAACAACGGCATCGAAGGGGCTTCGCCCTTCGCCGCGAGCGGCACGGCCTGGTAGACCTGCAGGGCCTCCAGGGCCACCTCCCCGACCGGCACGATCCGCTCCCGCCGGCCCTTCCCGCGGAGGCGGACGAGCCCGTCGGTTTCGTTCAGGTCCTCGACGTTCAGGGCCACGAGCTCTCCGACTCGCGCGCCGGTCGAATACAGAACTTCTAAGATTGCCCGGTCCCGGACCGCCATCGGCCCGTCCCCCTCCGGGAACTCCATCAAGGCATTGGCGTCATCCTTGCTCAGCACGCGGGGGAGGTGCTGCGGCTGTTTGGGCGTCCGGACCTCCGAGGCGGGATTCCGGCTGATCGCGCCGTCGCGGCCCAGGAACCGGTAGAAGCTGCGCAGCGCGGCCAGCTTCCTGGCCTGCGACGACTTCTTCTCCTTGCGCTGATCCAGCCACGCCAGGTATCCCCGCACGGCCAGCGCATCGACCGCCGACGGGGACGTCCCGCGGTGGCCCGACATCGCGAGGTAGGAGACGAACTGCCGGAGGTCCGACCGATAACTGCGAATCGTCTCCCGGGACGCTCCCCGCTCCATTTCCAGAAACGTCACGAAAGCCCGGATCGCGTCATCCATCCTTGCAGGTCCTCCAGCGCACGCCGGGCGATCGCACGGCGTTTCCGTTCCTTGTCCCGGATCCGGGCAGGGAGTGGCGGGAACAGGCCGAAGTTCGTGTTGATCGGCTGAAAATGCCGGGGGTCGGTCGTCGTGATGTAGCTCAGCAGGCTGCCGTGGGCCGTGGTCGCCGGAGGCGCGACCAGCGGAAGCCCGGCCAGGCCGCGGGCCGCGTTGATGCCGGCCAGGCCGCCGGTCGCCGCCGCCTCGACGTATCCTTCGACTCCGACCAGCTGCCCCGCAAAGAAGAGCGTGCCGCGGGCCTTGAGCTGCAGGGTCTCGCGCAACAGCTGCGGGGAGTTCACGAAGGTATTCCGGTGGAGGCTGCCATAGCGGAGAAATTCCGCGTGCTGCAGTCCGGGAATCAGCCGGAACACCCGGCGCTGCTCCGGGTAGGTCAATTTCGTCTGAAAGCCAACCATGTTGTAGCAGGAGCCGTGCAGGTTCTCGGCCCGCAGCTGCACGACCGCATGCGGGCGCTTGCCGGTGCGGGGGTCCTCGAGGCCGACCGGCTTCAAGGGCCCGAACAGCATGGTCTGACGCCCGCGATCCGCCATCACCTCGATCGGGATGCAGCCCTCGAAGTAGGGAATCTGCTCGAAGTCTTTCGGGACCACCCGCTCGGCCGCCAGCAGCGCGTCATAGAAAGCGTCGTAGGCGGGAGCATCCATGGGACAGTTCAGATAGTCGGCGCCGCCCTTGTCGTAGCGGGACGCCCGGAAGACCACGTTCATGTCGATCGAATCGCCGTCGATGATCGGGGAGATGGCGTCGAAAAAATAGAGGTGCTTCGCGTGCGTCAACTCGCCGATCGCCTTGGCCAGGCGGTCGGACGTCAACGGGCCGGTGGCGACGATGCACACGCAATCCGTCGGGATCTCGGTGATCTCTTCCCGCAGGATCCGCACGTTGGGATGGCCCTCCAGGGCCCGGGTGATCCCCTGGGCGAATCGCTCGCGGTCCACGGCGAGCGCGGCGCCGGCCGGCACGCGGGCTTCGTCGGCCACGCGGATGATCAACGAGTTCAGCCGGCGCATCTCATCCTTGAGGATGCCGGGGGCGCTGGACGGGTCGCCCGATCCCAGGGAATTGGAGCAGACGAGCTCGGCGAGGAACTCGGTCTTGTGCGCGGCGGTCGGCTCCTTCGGGCGCATCTCGTACAGGGTCACGCGGGCCCCACGCGTCGCCGCCTGCCAGGCGGCTTCCGACCCCGCGAGTCCGCCCCCGATCACCACCACGTCGTCGCGCACGAACACGCCTTTCCGCCGCAAAAATCGCGGTCGCGAAGTCATTCTAAGAGGCGCTCCAGGAGGTGTCAAGGCAAGTAGGACGCGTGCGCGGGACACGCGCGCATTCGTTGACTGCCCGCAGGTCGTGTGTTACGCTCGCTTGTGATGTGGGCGATTAGCTCAGGTGGGAGAGCGCTTCCCTCACACGGAAGAGGTCACTGGTTCGATACCAGTATCGCCCACCATCCCCACGACTCGCAGCACACGTCAGCGTTGGCCGAGTGAGGGCTTTCCATGCGTGAACGGATGCTTCTGGGCGGTTTCTTCCTCGTTGTGGCGGTCCTCGCCGGATGCGCGGGCGGCCGGCAGGTCTCGACGGGCCCCTCGGCGATGAATTACACGAGCATCGATACGGTCAGCCTGGCCTACTCGGACCCGGCGGCGTTCTCGCCGATCAGCGATCATCCGCTCCGGCACATCGCGTTCTTCATGCACCCCGCCGGGGTGATGATTGATTATCTCTTCAACCGGTCGATGTACGACCTAGCCTCGCTGAGCCCGACGCTGTTCGGATACACGGCCGAAGACGCCACGCTGCGGGCGGCCCGCGCAGCCGGCTCTCGCTGAACCGGTCTTTCCCCCGGCCGATTCGACATGCGCAGAACGCTCAGCGTCGTGTCGATCCTGTGGGCGCTCTGCGTCAGCGCCTGTGCTGAACAATCCAGCCGCCCCGACCTCCCTCCGTCCGCCAGCGATCTCGTCCTGCTGAAGTCCGCCCGCCTCTGCGACCAGAAACCGGACGTGCTCAAGAAGTGGGTGGCGCTCCCGCTGCAGCGCAGCGCCTGGGGCAGCGGCGAAGAGATCAGAATTCCCCGGGACCGCAGCCAATCCAACGCAGAGGAGTCGTACTTCTTCGACGAGGACGGGCTCCTGGTGGGCGGGCTGTTCGCGTTTCCGGGCGGGCTCTCGCTGAAGCCGTATCCCGTCCTGCGCGACACCCTGTCCGAGCTCAAGCCCACGGTGGAGTTCTACCTGACCCTCAACACGACGATGGAACGCCCCAGCATGGACAGCAGCGGGTTATTCCGGACGGGCGATGAGAAAAGCACGGTCGAATACATCGTGCAGAGCGGGAAAAACCAGAAGCTGCTCCTAGCCTCGGTGGCCATCGACCCGTACGCGCCCCTGCTCTCGGCATACCGGCCGGAGTTTTTGAGCCGCGTCGGCAAAGGTGACGTGGTCAAGCCCAGCCAGCCGCCCGCCAAAACGTCCGCCGCGGTCACGGCCTTTCCGGCCCTGCAGCAATTCGCCAGGGGGGAAACGGCCTACTTCGGCTCCTGCGGACTCCGGGACATGGACCGGGCGGCAGCGGCCTACGAAAAGGCCATTGCCCAGGGTATTCCGGACAAGATCCAACTGGCGGAGGCTCACCACCGCCTGGGGCTGGCCCTCGCCGCCACGGGCCAACTCAAACAGGCCCGCGCCCAGATGGAGCAGTCGCTGGCGGTGCGCCCGAACACGCCGGACGTGCTGAACAGCATCGGCACGGTCCATTTGAAGCTCGGCGATCGGGACAAGGCGATCGCCGCGTTCGAGCGGGCGGTCAGGCTGCGCCCGAACTATCCCATCGCGCGCTTCAACCTCGGAGAGGCCTACGAGCTGGTCAACACGCGGCTCGCGATCGAGGAGTACGAGACGTACCTGGCGCTCGTGGAGGGCGTGCCGGAAGAGAAGGAGCGCGCGATGAAGGCTCGCCAGCGAATCAAGATGCTGAAGCGATAAGGATCGTGGCGGAAGGCGACACTACAGACGGGCTTTCTCTTCCTGCTCCTGGAGGGTCTTGCAGTCAATGCACAGCGTCGTGACCGGTCTGGCTTTCAGGCGCTTGTAGGGAATCTCTTCACCGCACCGCTCGCAAATGCCGTACGTGCGGGAGGCCATGCGGTCCAGCGCCTCATCGATCTTCTTCAGCAGCTTCTGCTCGCGCTCCCGGAGCTTCAGGACAAAATTCTGATCCACCTCCGCCGACGCCTGATCGCTCAGGTCCGGGAACGACTGGACGCCCGGCCGCGCCACGAGCACATCCCCCGCCTCGCTGAGTAGGTCGGCGCGCTGGCGCTCGAGGTCACGACGGATGTCCTCGTACTTGACGCGGCCGGCGGGCTTTTTCGACTGCCGGGGTTTTGCCACCTTGGCAGCGGTCTTGGCCATGGTGCCTCGTTTCATGTGACAGCCGGTCCTAAAGAGGTGAGGAACTATAACAGAGTCACAAAAGAGCCGTCAACGAAACGGCCGTTCTTCAGAACGGGCCGCCTCAGAGCTCCCGCCGTCCCTCGATGGCTTTGATCAGCGTCACCTCGTCGGCATACTCGATGTCCGTGCCCACGGGGATCCCATAGGCGATCCGGGCCACCTTCACCCCGTAGGGCTTGATCATCTTCGTGAGATAGATCGCCGTGGCTTCCCCTTCGATGGTCGGATTCGTGGCCACGATCACTTCCTGAATCCCGCCCTTCTTCACGCGTTCGATGAGATCCTCCGCCCGGATATCCGCCGGCCCCACGCCGTCCAGCGGCGAGAGTGCCCCGAGGAGCACGTGATAGAGCCCGCGGTAGCCCCCCGCGCGCTCGACGGCATAGAGGGTGCTCGGCTCTTCGACGACCAGAATCCTGGTCCGGTCGCGCGCCGGATCCTGGCAAAATTCACAGAGCTCACCCTCCGCGACGTTCCGGCACTGCGCGCAGAAGGCGAGGCGCTCTTTCACGTCCCGGATGGCCTCGACGAGCCGGCCGATCTCGTCCTTGTCGTGCTTGAGGATATGAAAGGCCAGACGCTGGGCGGTCTTCTGCCCGATCCCGGGCAGCCGCACCAGCTCCCGGATCAACCGGTTCAAATAGGACCCATTGTCCATCGCTTAATTCTCTGGTTTTGAGTTTTGAGTGACGAGTGTATCGGTAACTCAGAACTCAAAATTCAACACTCAAAATAAGCCGGGGATCTGCAGCCCGCCGGTCAACCCCTTCATCTCGTCGGCCATCAGGTCACGGGCTTTCCGCAACGCCTCGTTGGTGGCCGCCCGCACCAGGTCCTGGAGCAAGTCCATGTCGTTCGATTTCGCCACCTCCGGATCGATCTTGATCCCCACCACTTGCATGGCGCCGCTGACCGTCACCGTGACCATACCTCCTCCGGCGGTGGCCTCTACGGTTTTCGCAGCTGCCTCCTCCTGGATTTTGGCGAGCCGCTCCTGCATGGCCTGGGCCTGCTTCATGAGGTTGCCCATGTTGCCGAAGGGGTTCTTGGTCATGACTCGATCTCCTTCCGGGCCGGGTCTTGCCGGACTTCGATGACCTCGCCGCCGAAGAGCTCCAAGGCCTGTTTCACGAGCGGATGCGCCCTGGCGCCCTCCAGCAGCGCCTGCTTGTCGGCCCGCTCCTGCGCGGCTCGGGCCTTCAGGGGGGCCAGCGCGGGATCCTCCTCGCTGAGTGTCACGATCCGGAGCCGGACCGGCCTCCCGGTCAGCTCCGAGCAGGCGCGGGCGACGAGACGGTGGGTCTCCTCCTTCTGCATTCGATCAAGCGCCATCGAAGCACTCTCAGGATAGCCGATGGTCACGTCGTCCCCTTCTATATTCACCGGCACGCCCATTCCGAGAAAGAGGCCGATCTGGGGATGGGAGCCGCCGATGTGGTGAAGCAGACGGTCCCAATCGAGCCGTGCGGCCGGCGCATCGAATCCGACAGGCGGCCTTGCGACCGCGGGAGGCTCGGGAGCCGGCGGTATCTGGATGGGCTTCGCTTTCGGGCCTGGTGCCGCGGCCGGCGGAGCCTGCGCTGCGGGAGCCTTGCCGGGCGCCGTGGCCGCAGGGCCGGTCCGGGCGCCGGCGGGCTCGCTGCCCGCGGAGGATTGGGCCTGCGGCCCCCCGTGCATCAGGCGGCTCGCCCGGACCGCTGCCACCTCGAGGACGAATCGCGGATGGGCGGTCAGCCGCAGGCCGTCTTCGGCCTGCGAGAAGACACGGAACAGCTCCGTCGCCTGCTCGGCGCTGAGGCGTTTGGCCTCGGCGGCGATCCGCTGCACCTCATCCTCCGCCAGGTCCATCAAGGCCGGCAACCGGTCCGGAGACGGCACTACCACGGCGACCAGAAGATTGCGGACGTGCTCCACCAGGTCGCTGCAGTAGGCGCGCAAGTCGTGGCCCTGATCCACCAGATCGGCGACGACCCGGATCGCCGCCGCCGCATCGCCCGTGGTGACGGCCGAGATCATGGCCATGACCAGTTCGTGCGGCACCGCCCCCAGCAGACGCTCCAGGTCACCGTGCCCGACCGCTTTGCCTCCGAAGGCCACGGCTTGGTCCAGGAGGCTCAACGCGTCCCGCATGCTGCCTTCGCTGGCCTTCGCCAGGGCAGAGAGGCTGCGGTCCTCGATCGTGATCCCGTCCCGCCCGGCCACGGCCCGCAGACACCGCATGATCTCCAGCCGGGGAATCCGCCGGAAGTTGTAATGCTGGCACCGCGACAGGATCGTGGCCGGGATCTTGTGAATCTCGGTGGTGGCAAAGATGAAGACGGCGTGCGGCGGCGGCTCTTCGAGGGTTTTCAGCAGCGCATTGAACGCCGAGGTGGAGAGCATGTGGACTTCATCGATGATGTAGATCCGATAGCCACCACGAAACGGGGTGAACTTGATGTTCTCACGGATTTCCCGCACATCATCCACGCCGGTGTTCGAGGCTGCGTCGATCTCGATGACGTCCACCGATGTCCCGCCGGCGATCTCCAGGCAGCTGGGGCAGGTCTGGCAGGGCGTGGCGCTGGGGCCCTGCTGACAGTTGAGCGCTTTGGCGAGAATGCGGGCCACCGTCGTCTTACCGACGCCGCGCATGCCCGAGAACAGAAACGCGTGCGCGATCCGCTTCGCCGTGATGGCGTTCGTCAGGGTCTGGACCACGTGCGGCTGGCCGATCACGTCCGCGAACGTCGCGGGCCGATATTTGCGTGCGGAGACCTGATAATCCATGGTTCGTTAGTCGTTAGTCGTTGACCGTTAACCGTATAGGTCGGGAATTCTTTCGTGTCACGATTCACGTTTCACGTCTTCAAAAGCGGGGCTAGGTGATCCTGCGGCACCCAGAGTAGCCTGCTTACCGTTGCTTCCTTCCGGACCTGGCGGGGTTCGCAGGATTCTGTCGCACAGGGCCCAGCCCCTTGCGAGGAAGTGATTCAGTGATTGAGTGATTGAGTGATTCGTGATTAAAAAGAATCAGCCTTTACGGTGATTATCCAGCCGCGCAAAATTGTGAGCGCGGCTGGGTCAAGCTAAAGCTTGTGTTGGCGGAGAGGGTGGGATTTGAACCCACGGTGCCGTTGCCGGCACACGTGCTCTCCAGGCACGCCGAATCGGCCACTCTCGCACCTCTCCGCGCCATGTCCTTTATCAGGTGCCGGTCTTGCCGGCATCCCCGTCCCGGCCGTGCCGGTACCGGCTCCTGGCTTTCTCCATCCCGTCGGTCAACGCCTTCCACTCCTCCGCCGACAGGGTCTCTTTCATCTGGAATCGCTTACCCAGGATGGCCGTTGAGACTCGCATCCGATTATTGTTGAGGTCGTCCAGAATCTTGGTGAATTGCTCCGGCGTGGCGTTGTAGTCGGCGTTGAGCTCGTAGAGTTTCCGGTGGAACTCACGGTCCTGTTTGTACAGGTCCCGGACGTCGTTCATGATGTCTTCCATGATGGCCTGGACCCGCTTGGCCTTGTCAGGGTCCTTGACCGTCTCCTCCACAATGGCTTTCATCTCGGCGGCGCCTTTTTCCATGGCATGGCCGCGGCTGCCGCCGTAGCCGGCACCGTGGTGACCGGCGCATCCCGCGGTGATAAGAAGCAGCCCTAGAGCAACCATCAGCGATATTCGTGCGGTCATTCTTCTTCCTCCTGGCTATAGAACGGCGATCGGTTTGAGCGCGTCGTTGTCAGCAGTGCCTTGACCGGGGGGTTCACTGTAGCACAGATACCCGGTCTTTTCGAGCGTGCTTTGAGTCTCCGTAAAGAGCGAAAACCTCAGCCGGATCAAGACGTTTCGGAAAAAATTTTGTTGACATGCTTTAGGGGCACTGTTATAAAGCAAGCACGCTTTAGTTCTTGCTTGTGGAAGAGCTGAAAGACATACTCGTCGGACTCGAACAGCGTATCAGCGCTTATAAATCAAGGCTTCAGGAGCTGCAAAAGAAGCGGGAGCGGCTGGACGACGAGATCGCGACGATCAAGAAATATCTTGAGCTCGCCGAGACCCTCTACCGCGTTGAGGCCGACAAAGCGAAGCTCGCCAGTCTTTCCAGCCAGATCATCACGGACGACAAAGGCTCGCGTTATTTCCCCGTCACCGACGTCACCGATCAATCCCGCGAAATCCTGCTGGGGCGGAGCAAGTACGCGGGGATGAGCGTGCCCGAAGCGGCCTATCTCATCCTCCGGGAGACCAAGCGCTCCATGCACGCAAAAGAACTGTACCAGCGGCTACTCGAGGGCGGCATGCGCATCAAAGGCAAGACCCCGGTCACGTCGGTCGCGACGTCGCTGAAGCGGGACAAACGGTTCAAAAAGGTCGGACCCAACACCTTTGAGGCGTTGGAGGAGGCCCTGATCCAGGCGGTCTGAGCGGGCTCTGTCAGTTGGCACGGAATGTCGTGCCTGGGAGGAGGTGAGCGACTTGGCGAAGAAGAAGGCGGCAGCGAAGAAAAAGAAGAAGTAGTCCCTCCTAGACGGCGACGGCGGGGGTGAGGCCACTCATCCCCGCCGTTTCATTCCTGCACACTCCGAGCACAGTGCGATGAGCTGGCTGCCGCATGGCAGCCTGCGCGAGGCGCGAGTTGGGGCCGGTGTGGCCCGGTTCAGGCCTGGGCTTGGACGGGAACGGGAATGGCTTGGACGGCTGGAGCGGCCGGACGGACGGTACGCGGCTTCGGGTCGTGGGCGCCTTCGGCGTTGATCAGCACCCACTTCTCTGGTTGCTCGAGGATTCGCTGCACCAACTTGGTGTGGAGCGCATGCCCGGACCGGTCGGCGATGAGATGGCCCACCATCGGCACTCCGAGCAGGGAGAGATCGCCGACCAGGTCGAGGATCTTGTGCCGCACGAATTCATCCGGGAACCGGAGGCCCGATTCATTGAGGATCCCCTCCTCGGAGAGGACTACGGTGTTCTCGAGCGAGCCACCCTTGCCCAGTCCCCGGGCCCACAATTGGCGGACCTCATGGAGGAACCCGAAGGTGCGGGCGTCGGCGATCTTCTGTTCGAAGGCGTCCACCGACCAGTCATGGCTGTAACTCTGGCGGCGGATCAGAGGATGCGGATATTCGATGGTATACGTGATCCGCGAGGTCGCGGCCGGTTCGATCACGACGCGGCGATCGCCCTCCTGGACCTCGATCGGCTGCGTGATCTTGAGGAACGGCTGCCGCTTGTCCTGCGTGCGGATGCCCGCCGTCCGGATCAGCCGCACGAACGGGCCGGCGCTGCCGTCCATGACCGGCACCTCGGCGGCGTCGAGCTCGACGTACGCGTTGTCGATCTCCAGCCCCGCCAGGGCGGACAGCACGTGCTCGACCGTCTGGACCATCGCCCCATTGCTCCGCAGCGCGGTGCAGAGTTCGGTTTCCACCACGTTCCGGATGGAGGCTCCGAACAGGATTGGATCTTGCCCTCCTGCCAGCACGAACACGATGCCCGTGTCCGGAGGAGCCGGGTGAAGGGCCAACGTCGCCTGTTGCGCGGTATGGAGCCCGATCCCCGAGCAGGTGATCGAGCGGGCTATGGTCTGCTGTTGACGCACGCAATTCCTCTTCGACCCTCCAAGATCAGCAACCATCATGCCATTGGAGGGCCCCATCAGAGCCACCCTAAGCAGTTGAATTTATAAATCATGCCCTAAGCAGAACGTCCAGGCCTGTGGTAAAAACGAAACACTTGTGGCTTTTTCCGCAGGCCCGCAACCCTCTCAACGTCTTGGCTCGAGCTCGATCAAGCCCTTCCGGATTCCGAGAATCGCCGCCTGCGTCCGGTCATACACCTGGAGCTTGTGAAAGATATTCCGCACGTGATTCTTGACGGTCTTCTCGCTGAGGTCGAGCGAGTTGGCGATCTCCTTGTTGGTCTTCCCGTCCGCGACCAGTCTCAGCACGGTGATCTCGCGCTCCGTCAGGTCGTGCTCCTCCCAGGACGGCTTCTTGCTTTTCCCCTGCGCGAGCAGAGAAAACTCCGCCAGGATCTTGGTGGCGACGGAGGGGTGGATGAGTGATTCGCCCCGGTAGATGGCCCGGATCGCCGCCAGGATCTGGGCGGAGTCCGTGTCCTTGAGCAGGTAGCCGGTGGCGCCGGCCCGGACGAGGTCGAAGATATATTGCTGTTCCTCGTACATCGTGAGCGCCACGATCCCGATGTGCGGAAACTCACGTTTGATGACCCGAGTGGCTTCCACGCCGGTCATGCGCGGCATGCTCACGTCCATGAGGATCACGTCGGGCAGCAGCGCCCGCGCCTTCTCCACGGCCTCCTGGCCGTCCTGGGCGTCACCCACGACCTCGATGTCCTCCTTGGTCTTCAGGATCGCGCAGAGACCTTCGCGGACCACGCGGTGGTCGTCTGCGATGAGCACCTTAATGCGTTCCATCGCCCTGCGCCTCCTTGTTGACCAGCGGGACTCGGATCCAGACCCGCGTGCCCTGCCCGCGTTTCGACTCCACCCGGGCCTCGCCCCCGACGAGGCTGGCTCGCTCCTCGATCCCTCGCAGGCCGAAGTGATCCCACTTTTCCGGGTCCCGGGAGACCGCCTCGGTGTCGAAGCCGACGCCGTTGTCCGTGATGGTCGCGGTCAGCGCGTCGTCCCCGATGGTGATCCGGACCGCCACCCGGTCGGCGCGCGAGTGCTTCTGCACGTTGCTGAGGGCCTCCTGCATGATCCGAAACAGAAAGATTTTCGTCTTGGGATACAGCGTGGTCTCGTCTCCCGAGACCGAGAATTCGGTCTTGACATGATACTGCGTTTCGTACGACTTGAGGTAGTTGGTCAGAGCGGGGATCAGCTCCAACCGATCGTAGTGGACCGGCCGGAGGTTGAAAATGACCTGCCGCGCCTCCTGGATGGCGAGCTTCAATTCCGCCTTGGTCTCCGCGAGCGTGACGTCGCACGCCCGGGGGTCTTTCCGCAGGAGCTCCTGGCACAGGTCCAGCTTGAAGTTGACGCCCGCCAGACTCTGCACCAATCCGTCGTGAATGTCACAGGCGATCCGCGTGCGCTCGGCGGTCACGGCGGTATGAGCTTCCTTCACGTAGAGCTGGTAGAGGGCCTGGTATTTGTTGAGCGTTTGCTCGATCTCGGTCGCGGCCCGGATGCGCGCTTCGATCAGCTCCCACATGAATTTGGCGCTGGCGCCCCCGATCACCGTCACCCCCATGCGGTGAAAATCCTGGAGAGCCCCCTCGACCCGGGCATCTCCCGTGACGTCGATGATCAGATCGACGGCCTTCATCTTCAGCAACCGCCGGTAGTCGGCCGTGACGGGAATCTTCAGCTTGCGGGCGAGCTTGATGCCGGGCGCACGGGAGTTGATCTCGGCAATCCCAACGATCTCGACGAGGGGATCGCGCGCAAAAATCTCCATCAGGGCGGTGCCGCCCTTGCCGGCCCCGATGATCGCGACGTGCGTCGGCGTGACCGGCGTCTTGGCGCGCCTCTTTTCCGCCGCCGGGAGAGCAGCCGCGCGTCCCCTTGGTGGTCTGAGACTCCTGACCCGTTCTGCAGCGTTCATCTTGTCCTTGCGGAGGGGACCCGGGCGGTGTGACGGGACGAGAGGTGATTGGGGCAGGCGTTACTTCTCCCGCCGCTCGCAGGCCAGCGCCTTCAGCTCCTCCATAAACTGATCGATGTCCTTGAACTCCCGGTACACCGACGCGAACCGGACGTAGGCGACCTGGTCCAGTTGGTGGAGCTCCCGCATCACCGCTTCCCCGATGGTCACGCTCTGGATCTCGCTCTCCCCCATCTCCTGAAACTGTTTCTCCAGGCGGTCCACGACGGCGTCCAGGGTGGCGATGCTGATGGGACGCTTCTCGCAGGCCTTCTTGAGGCCCGCCAGAATTTTCGTCCGGTCGAACGGCTCGCGCCGGCCGTCCTTCTTCACGACCAAGGGCAGGCTCTCCTCGATGCGCTCATAGGTGGTGTAGCGGCGCTTGCACACGAGGCACTCCCGGCGCCGGCGGATGATCTCCCCCTCGCGGGCCATCCGGGAATCGACGACCTTGTCCTCCAGCTCATCGCAGTACGGGCACTTCATGAGGCGATCTCATCGGTCCCATAGGCGTGAAACATGGGAAACCGCTTGCACAGCGCTTTGGCCTCTTTGCGGACTTCGCGCTGCACCCGCTTGTCTTGGTGCCGCTCCAGCACGCGGTCGATCAGGGCGACGATCTCCGCCATCTCGCCTTCCCGCATCCCGCGTGTCGCGACGATCGGGGTCCCCAGCCGGATCCCGCCCGCGACCGCCGGCGGCTTGTCGTCGTAGGGCACCGCATTCTTATTGACGATGATGCCGGCGGCGTCGAGCGCCGTTTCGGCGTCCTTGCCGGTGATCCCTCGCGAGCTCAGGTTGATCAGCATCAAGTGCGTATCGGTGCCGCCCGAGACCACGCGGTACCCCCGTTTCGCAAGCCCGTCGGCGAGCGCCCGCGCGTCGGCCACGACCTGCCGCTGGTACTGCTTGAAGGCCGGCGAGAGCGCCTCGTTCAGCGCCACGGCTTTCGCCGCGATCACGTGCATGAGCGGCCCACCCTGCAGCCCCGGGAAGATGATCTTGTCCACCGCTTTGGCGTGCTCCGCCTTGCACATGATGATGCCGCCCCTGGGGCCCCGCAGCGTCTTGTGGGTCGTGGTCGTCACGAAGTCGGCGTAGGGCACGGGGCTGGGGTGCAGCCCGGCCGCGATCAAGCCCGCAATGTGCGCGATGTCCACCATGAGATAGGCATTGACCGACTGGGCGATGGCCTGGAAGCGCGGGAAATCCAGCACGCGGGGGTACGCGCTCGCTCCCACCACGATCATCCGGGGCCGGCATTCCTCCGCCACACGCTGCACCGCATCATAGTCGATGTGCTCGGTCTCGCGGTCCACGCCGTAGAAGAATGACCGAAACAGCGTGCCGGAAAAGTTCACGCGGCTCCCATGCGTGAGATGCCCGCCCTGGGAGAGATCCATGCCCAGAATCACGTCGCCGGGCTTCAGCACGGCCAGATAGGCCGCCATATTCGCCTGGGAGCCGGAATGCGGCTGCACGTTGATGTGATCCGCGCCGAAGATCCGCTTCGCCCGGTCGATCGCCAACTGCTCCACCGCGTCCACATACTGGCAGCCGCCATAGTAGCGCCGGCCGGGGTACCCTTCCGCATACTTGTTGGTCATGACGGAGCCCTGCGCGGCCAGCACGGAGGCGCTCGCGAAATTCTCCGAGGCGATCAGCAGCAGCTTCTCCCGCTGACGCTTCTCTTCCGCGCGGATGGCGGCAAAGACTTCGGGATCGGTGGCCTTCAGGGGTTTCATGGTCTGGGCACCCAGGCGTGATGAGGACGCGGCGGTGCGCTCGGCTTACGTTTCGTCCGGGAACGGGGCCCGCTCCACCGGCTCCCCTCGCGCCGCGTCGGACTCCGGCTGTTTCGCCACGGTCACGGCCAGGCTGGCGGTGACCTCGGGATGGAGCTTGATGGGAACCGTCACGAGTCCCACCTCTTTGATCGGTTGGGAGAGCTGGATCTTCCGGCGATCGATCACGATCCCCCGGGCGGCCAGCTCCTCCGCGATGTCCTTGGCCGTCACCGACCCGAAGAGCTTGTCGTCCTTGCCGACCTGGACCGTCATGGTCAGGGAGACCCCGGCGATCTTCTTGGCCAGGCCTTCGAGCTCTTCCTTCTCCTTCCGGACCTTCTCGGCGACCAGGCGCTTGGCGTGCTCGAACGCCTTGAGATTGCGGCTGTTCGCCTCCACGGCCTTCTTGCGGGGCAGCAGATAGTTGCGGGCAAACCCATCGGAGACGTCGAGCAGGTCCCCGGTATGCCCGACCCCATCCACGGGCTCTTGCAGGATCACTTTCATAGATGCACTCCCTGTCGTATGGAAAGCAGGCAGCATACGTGAGCGGTAGTGGCAAGTCAATGGCGGGTGCGCGGCATCAGGCCATCAGCCGACGGCTCCGTATCCTGGACAGCTT
>CAYJUM010000002.1:0-22279 GCA_964373355.1 uncultured Nitrospirales bacterium
TCGAGACCGCATTCTACCTCAGCCACTCAGGTGCAGCCTTTTTCATTTAATCAGGTCTTGCAATCACACATTGGTAATGCAAGACCCGACCCCAAATGCGTTCTCCTCGCGAATATCCTTCCAGTCACGAACCCTCCCCAAATTTGAGACGAAACCGCCAGGATAATAGATGACCGGACGCCAAATCTCTCCGGATAGTGGGCCTGTTATCATTTCGACAACTTTATCTTCAGAGGACGCCCCTGCGCTGTCACTCATCGAGAAGCAAACTGTAATACCCCCAGAAGTCGTTTCATCGCCCGTGTTGGCCTCATAAGGCATACCGATATAGTCTCCATGAAGGTCTTGGGCTGCTGTATATCCTTCTCTGATCAAGCAAAGGACATCTGGTTCAAAGGCATCCTCGACCCAAGAAGGAAGTTGCTTCAAAAAGGCCCCTCCCATAAATCCAGCTACAAAGGCTGTTGCCGCGAGAGGCTGAGCCTCCTTGTGACGTGTTGCCCACCGCGCGTACCCAGCAGCCTCAGCGGCCTCATAGCCTAACTCCCAGACCTTCATCTCGTTCTGTTGGTCTAATCTGAATCCAGGCATAATTCTGAGTTTCCGTTTTGCTGTTCGACTGATCTTTACATCTCGCACGAAAGGCTACTTTTTCTAAGTAACTGTGTCAATTGGCGATGACTTGGGCAGGGTTCAGAACGAACCTTCTTTAAGGAGCGGTGGCGGCACCGCGATTGTAAGGCGACAGGTTTGGAACGACCTGTCGCCTTTCCACTTCTTTATAGTCAGGGAGTCGCTGCAGGCGGGGTGGCGCAGGGCCTGCGTCGCGAATGGCGGGGGCGAGGGGTGCACGGCGCGACGAAGAAGGAGCCTCACGGTTGCGCACGCCGGCGAGTCGGTGAGCCGGCAGGGTCTTACCGCGACTTAGCGAGCCGATGCGGTCGGCAGCAGCCGACGCCGAGGACTGTTCGAAGCTGGCTTCGCGGAGCTAGAAGCCAGCAAGTTCCGCAGGCGAGCAGCGGGGATGCTTAGTGCGGTCGAGCCGGAGCTTTGAGCAGGCAGGCCCATCCACCCCGCCTCCGGTCTTAGCAGGGAGACGGATAGGTGATCGCGGGCTTCTGTGTGGTCAGACGTTGACTCTATCAGGCAAGCTGCGGGCGTGCGTCATGTCCCGCTGGGTCACAGGGCGCAGTTGCGACATGGGAATGGTCGCAACGGCGGCCGTCTCGCCATGGAGAGTTAAGAATTCAACTTCGCAGGCTTCGCCGCCGCGGTGTACATGTACGACCGTCCCCACATCTCCTTTTTTCAGCCCTTCGGCCGAAAGATCGCTCGTCAAGACCACGCGATCATGCTCTTTGATCATGTCGGCACCTCAAGCGGATAGGCGGTTATGAGTCGTGGATTACCATCTGCTTCATGTATCCATACCGTTCGAATCAGCGGGTTCCGTCCATCCGGCGATTCGACCGGTCCATCCACAGCATAGCGCGCACCATGGGGAGATGCTACTGTTTTCACAATAGGATGGCTCCTACCCTGCTTCCGTAAGGCCTCGGCAAAGACTTCCCATTGATCGAGACGAAAGCCGAACCGCATAAAGAATTCGGCTTTCGCCTTTCCGTCGGCATGAGATACACAGAGAAGATACTCCGTAATCTTTTCTCGATCCACCCGGAGGCGTTCGGCATCCGGCAGTCTCATACCTCAGGGCTCATGACCGGGGCGTCTTGAAGCTTTTCAGCGGATTCGACGATGCGATCAATGAAATTGACCGCGTGGAGGATAGAGTCGCGAGCGATAAAGTCTTCGAGTTCCTTGAGATCCTCGCTGGCGGTCAGCGACCAGCGGACTTCCGCCATCGCCCCATTCTTTCTTTGAGCTCTTGATGACTAAGGACGCGGCCTTCCGCTACGTCACGCAATCCCTTGTCCACTTGCCGCTTGAAGTAGAGCTCTTCCACAATGGCGTCCGTGGTCACTTCGTCCGGCAGTTTCCGAATCAGTTCAAGAGCCTCTGCTTTTTCCTTTCCCATCGTGGCCTCCAATATCGAGACCGATTGGCAATAGTATAGCCGGTTTCTCGCATTATGGAAATATCTGGTCACGGAGCGGTGTCTGCACCGCGATTGAAAGGGGATGGGTCTGCAAGCGACCCATCCCCTTTCCACTTTCTTTTTCTCGGCTGGAAGGAATGTCTTTATAGGGCGTGGCTTGGTTGATCGCCAACTGCGCGCATCGAGCGAGCACCGCCCTCGTGAGAGGTTTTGATCAAGTCTTGCGTGCGCGCTCTGCGAGCACAGGGGATCAACCAGGCCGTGACCGTTCTTCACAATCCCGTCGGCACCGCCCCCACCATCCCGTTGATCTTAGAAATTAGCTAGAGGGTTTGTCTTCGCGGTTGTCAAGGCGCTTGCGCAGTTCGATCAATTCGCGCTCGAGGGCGTCGAAGCGGTCGGCGATGGGGTCGGGAATGTTGATGTGGTCCATCGTGACGTCCGGCAGGCGCGCGCCTTCCGACTTGATGACCCGCGCCGGCACGCCGATCACCGTGGAATTCGCCGGCACCGATTTCAGCACGACCGAGTTCGCGCCGATCTTGACGTTGTCCCCGATCTTGATCCCGCCCAGAATCTTCGCCCCCGCCCCCACCACCACGTGGTTCCCCAGCGTGGGGTGCCGCTTGCCGTGCTCGCGGCCGGTCCCGCCGAGCGTCACGCCCTGGAAGAGCGTCACGTAGTCGCCGATTTCCGCCGTCTCCCCGATCACGACCCCCATGCCGTGGTCGATGAAGAAGCCGGTCCCGATCTTCGCGGCCGGATGGATCTCGATCCCGGTGAGCCACCGGGCAAGCTGCGAGATGATGCGCGGCAGGAGCGGGACACGATAGGAACAGAGCCAGTGCGCCAACCGATAGGCTAACAGCGCATGAAAGCCGGAATAGGTCAACACGACTTCCAGCCAGTTGGACGCAGCCGGGTCGCGATCAAAGACTGCTCTGAAATCTTGCTTGATTCTCTTCAGCATGACGTCTGAGAGTCCAAAGTCCTGGTGATACAAATATCATGTCGGACTGCCAGTAGACAAATAGGTAATGAATCCGGAGAGAGTCTTCGCGACTTGACGACTTTCGACTTTATGACTTTGAGACTTTCTCGATCAAGCAGACCGCCTGGGCGGCGATGGCCTCTTTCCGGCCGACCGCATCCAGCCCTTCCCCGCTCTTGACCTTCACGTTCACCATGTCTTTTTTCACCTTGAGCACTTCGGCGATGCGCGCCTGCATGGCCGCGAGGTGCGGCCCGAGGCGGGGAGCCTGCGCCATGATCACGGTGTCTACGTTCACCAGCCGATAGCCCTGCTTCTGCAGCATGCCGGAGATCTCCTCCAGCAGCACGCAGCTCGAGATGTTCTTGAACCGGGGGTCGGAGCTGGGATAGTGCATGCCGAGGTCCCCCGCCCCCATCGCCCCCAGCATCGCGTCGCAGACGGCGTGGATCAGAGCGTCCGCATCGGAATGGCCGACGAGTCCTTCCGTGTGCGGAATCTCGACGCCTCCCAGGATCAATCTGCGGCCCTTGCCGAGCGGATGTAAGTCGTAGCCGATGCCGATCCTCATCCTTTAAACTCCTGGTAAAGAGTGAAGGGTGAAGAGTGAGGAGTCAAACCGGTCTGAATCTCTCTACGGAATGTTCGCACGCCGGACGCCTTACGCCTCACGTTTACTACGTGACGCCAAAATCGCTTCGCCCATCGCGAGGTCTTCCGGGCGCGTGATCTTGATGTTCTCCGGGCTCCCCTCCACGATCGCGACGGTCTGCCCCAGCCGCTCCACGAGCTGGGCGTCGTCGGTCGCGTGCACGCCGTCCAGCTCCGCCTTGCGGTGCGCTTCGAGCAGGAGCGCGCGGCGGAAGGCTTGCGGCGTCTGGGCCAGCCAGAGGCTGCCGCGATCGATGGTCTTCACGATCAGCCCGCCCGCGCCGGCCTGCTTCACGGTGTCGCGCATCGGGACCGCCACGATGGCGGCGCCGTGCTTCGCGGCCTGCTCCAGCGCCTGCACGACCATGGCGGAGGTCAGGAACGGGCGGACCGCGTCGTGCACCAGGACCAACTCGGTGCCGGCGGACACGGCCTCCAGCGCGTGGCGGACGGAGTCCTGGCGCCGCGCGCCGCCGGCCACGATCTTCGTGACCTTCTTCAGGCCGTGCGGCTCGATGACGTGGCGCAGGCAGTACTCCCGGTCGGGCTCGGGGATGGCGAGGATGATTTCGTGGATGGCGGGAACCGCTTCCAGGACCCGGAGGGCATGGACGAGGATCGGAACCCCCTCCAGGGCGAGGAACTGCTTGGGGACCGCGCTTCCCATGCGAAGCCCCCGTCCGGCTGCGGGGACGAGGGCCGCGGCATGGCTACCCGCGCGCGACGTGGATCTCCTCCTTCTCGTTCTCTTCCTTCAGCCGCGTGAAGATCATCCGGCCCGCGGTGGTCTGCAGCACGCTCGTGACCACCACGTCCACGTTCCGGCCGATACAGCGCTTGGCGTTGTCCACAACGATCATGGTGCCGTCGTCCAGGTAGGCGACGCCCTGGCCGGCTTCCTTCCCCTCCTTCAGGACGAACACGCGGATCGTCTCGCCCGGCAGCACGATCGGCTTCAGCGCGTTGCACAGCTCGTTGATGTTCAGCACGCGCACGCCCTGCAGCTCGGCGACTTTATTCAAGTTGAGATCGTTGGTGATGACCTTGGCCCCGATCTTCTTGGCCAGCACGACGATCTTGGAATCCACGTCCTTCACGTGCGCGAAGTCGTCCTCGATGATCCGCACGTCCACGTCCACCATCTTCTGGATCTTGTTCAGCACGTCCAGGCCCCGGCGGCCCCTCGCCCGCTTCAGGGAGTCGGAGGAGTCGGCGATGTGCTGCAATTCCTGGAGGATGAACTGCGGCACGAGGAACGTGCCTTCCATGAAGCCGGTCTCGCAGAGGTCCGCCACGCGGCCGTCGATGATGACGCTGGTGTCGAGGATCTTGTTGTTGTTCTGCGGCAGGGGGACGTCGGCGGCCGGTTTGGCCCCGATGGCCAAGCCGTCCTTCCCGAACTTTGCGCCGAGCATGAGACCGAGATACGGCAACCCGAGCAGCAGGATGAGACCGCCGCTATGAAACAGGAATGCCTCGACGTCGAAAATGACGCTCCCCACCCACTCCACGAGGCCGGTCAGGATGAGCCCCACCATCAGGCCGGCCGTGCCGCCCAGGATGGTCCCGAAGGAGCACTTCCGGAGCGCGTGCTCCATGCCCAGGACCAGCCCACCGGTGGCCGCTCCGACGGCGAAGGTCTCGAGCAGAAAAGTGAGGTTTGACTCTTCGCCACGCCACAGCAATGCCATCCCGGCAAAGCCGCTTAAGATGACGTACACCGCGCGAACAGTCATAGGCACCTCCTGTCGCGGAGGATTATAGCACTCTGGTTTCCACGTAGATACATGCGAACGTTACCCCAAACGGGGCGTGCGCTCCCCATCATCATGGGCACGGGCCACGGGCTTGGGCTGCTCGCCGACCATGACCGGCACGGTCTTGGCGCGCCGGTCCCGGATCACTTTGAGGGTCGCCCGTTTGCCGACCACGGTCTTGGCCACGGCGTTCCGGAGCTGCGTCGGCGTGTCGACCGGCTTCCCGTCGTACTCCACGATGACGTCGCCGCGCTCGAGCCCGGCGCGCTTCGCGGGGCTCGCGTCCAGCACGTCGCTGATGAGCACGCCCTTGGCCTCCGCGATCCCGAACTGCGAGGCGAGCTCCGGCGTCAGCTCCTGGATGGAGACGCCGAGCCAGCCGCGGATGACCCGCCCGCCGTGGATGAGCTGCTCCATGATGCTGCGCGCCATGTTGCTCGGCACGGCGAACCCGATCCCCATGCTGCCGCCGGTCTGGCTGAAGATGGCCGTGTTGATGCCGACGAGCTGCCCGCTCGTGTTGACGAGCGCGCCCCCCGAATTGCCCGGATTGATCGCGGCATCGGTCTGGATGAAGTCTTCGTACTCGGCGATGCCCATGCTGGCCCGCCCCACCGCGCTGACGATCCCCATGGTCACGGTCTGGTTCAGGCCGAAGGGATTGCCCACCGCGAGCACGTACTCGCCGACCTCGAGCCGGTCGGAGTCCGCCCACGGGATCGTCTGCAGGGACTCCGCGTCGATCTTCAGCACGGCGAGATCGGCCTTGGGGTCCGTGCCGAGCAGCTTCGCCTTGAACTCGCGCTTGTCGGACAGGAGCACGCGGATCTCGTCGGCCTGGCTCACGACGTGATTGTTGGTGATGATCGTCCCGTTGGCCTCGACGATGACGCCGGAGCCGAGGCTCCGGTCCTTCCGCCCCTTCGGGGTCTCGTAGCGGCGCGGGAGGTCCTCGCCGAAGAACCGGTGGAAAAACGGGTCATCGAAGGGCGCGACGCTCTTGCCGCTCCGGATCATGGTCGAGATGTTCACCACGGCCGGCGTCACGTCCCGGGCGATCTGCGCAAACCCGGGCTCGCCGGAGCGGGGGGCGGGCACGGCCAAGGGATGGGCCACGGCGACGGGCTGCGGCGCCGGCGGCTCCGGGGCCCGTTCGGACCGCCAGCCGAAGTCCGTCGCCAGGGCGATGCCGACGGCCACGCCGACCCCGACCAGGAGCACGCTCCGGAGGAGGGACGGCCACGCGCGCCGCCGAGGCTGTCGGCACTCTGAGCCGTTCACGACCATCACGTCTCTCTTAGTTAATCAATGACTTGATGCCGGCAGTTAAAGAAAGAGATGACTCTATCACGGGGTCACGCCGGCATAGATGTCCATAACCGTCCGGAGAAACTTGATCGCGTCCGCCTTCGGGCGCTGGAAGGAGTTTCGCCCGATGATGGACCCGAAGCCCCCGCCGTCCCGGATCGCGCGCGCCTCCTCGTAGAAGGTCTTCTCATCCCCTTTCGCGCCTCCCGAAAAGATCACGATCCGGCGCCCGGCGAAGCAGCTCTGCACCACGTGCTTGACGCGCTCGGACAGGGTCTTGATGGGAATCTGCTCGGCCTCATAGACCTTCTTGGCGGCGGCCTGCTCCAGATGCCCGCTCGGCAGCTTCACCTTCACGATGTGGGCGCCGAGCTGGCAGGCGATCTGCGCGGCGTAGGCGACGACGTCGATCCCGGTCTCGCCTTCCTTGCTCAGGGCCGAGCCCCGCGGATACGACCAGATGACCACGGCCAGGCCGGCGGCCTTCGCCTCCTCCGCGATCCCGCGAATCTGCTGGTACATCTCCACGCAGTGGGCCGAGCCCGGATAGATGGTGAACCCGATGGCCGAGCAGCCGAGCCGCAGCGCGTCGCGCACGCTGCCGGTGACCGCGGGCAACGGATCCTTGTCGTCGTGCAGGGTGTCGTGGTTGTTCAGCTTGAGGATCAGCGGGATGGCGCCGGCGAACTGCGCGGCCCCCGCCTCCAGGAACCCCAACGGCGCGGCGTACGCGTTGCAGCCGGCGTCGATGGCCAGCTCGAAATGGTAGAACGGATGGTACCCGGGCGGGTTCGGCGCAAAGCTCCGGGCCGGCCCGTGCTCGAAGCCCTGGTCCACCGGCAGGATGACGAGCTTGCCCGTGCCGGCCAGCCGTCCATGCTGCAGCAGGCGGGCGAGGTTGGTGCGCGTCCCGGCATTGTCGCTCGCGTACCAGCTCAGGATCTCTTTGACGCGGTCGTTCATAGTCTTCCTCCGAATTTCAGATGGTCACCTGTTCTTACCGGCGGCCCTGGATGAAGTCTTCGGCCATGCCGACATCCTGCCGGCTCCCGATGATCAGCGGCACCCGCTGGTGCACGGCGTCCGGACGGATGCCCGAGATCGCCTCGGTGCCCGTGGACGCGCGCCCGCCCGCCTGCTCCACGACGAAGGCCAGCGGCGCGGCCTCGTACATGAGCCGCAGCTTGCCGCCCGGCTTGTCGGCCTCCGCGGGATAGAGATAGACCCCGCCGACGGTCAGCAGGCGGTGCACATCGGCGACGAGGGCGCCGGAATACCGGGTGGAGTACGGGCGCCCCGTGCCGGGGTCCTTCTCCCGCAGATAGTCCACGAACCGCTTGGCCCCCGCGTGCCACCTCGGATAATTGCCCTCGTTGGCCGCGTAGACCTTGCCCCGCGCCGGCATCTTGAGCTGGGTCGCCGACAGCACGAACTCACCGATCTCATGATCGAGCGTGAACTGATGGACACCCTTCCCGACCGTGTACACCATGAGCGTGCCGGGCCCGTAGAGCGCGTAGCCGGCCGCGACCTGTTCGTTGCCGCGCTTGAGCAGATCCTTCCCATCGGTCGACGGATGCGGCGGGACCCGGTGCACCGAGAAGATGGAGCCCACAGTCGCATTCACGTCCACGTTGGAGGATCCGTCCAGCGGATCGAAGAAGATCGCGTACCGGTGCCGCGGCTCCGGGCCCTCGCGCGAGAGATCCAGAGGCGTGTCCATCTCCTCCGAGACGAGCGTGCGGACGAGGTTCCCGTAGCCCTGGCAGACCTGCACGATCGTCTCGTTCGCTTTCTGGTCGAGTTTCTGGACGGCCTCCCCTTGCACGTTCGTCGCGCCGGTCAGGCCGAGCACGTCGAGCAGGCCGGCTTCGCGCAGGTCCCTGGCGATGGTCTTCGCGGCGAGCGCGAGCTGTCCCATGATGACGGTGAGCTCGGCGGCCCAGGCCGGCTCGGCGCGCAACTGATCCTGGATGTGGCGTGAGAGGGTGACGGGATAGGCTCCCATGTGAAGCTCCCGTACAGATTCGGTGCGATGCGTGAGGATCGGCGGGCCGACAGCGCCCCGTTTGGCGGGCATTATATCGGGTTTCGCCCAGGTGGGCAACGCGCCGGGCTAATGAGCCCGGGCGGAATTTTTCGGTGCCGGAAGCAGCCGGGCGACGATCCAGCCGACCTTGACCTTCGCCTTCATGACCAGGGGCACGCGGGTGGCATCGTTGCGGAACCAGACTTTGATGTTGCCTTCGTTGGGGAAGATCCCCTTGAAGGGCATCAGGGCCAGGACCCGGATCGCCTCCGCCTCCCCCCAGAACCCCCGGACCCGCTCGATCGCCTCCACCTTGACCTCGAGCGGATAGTTCTTCCTGTCGTGGTACACGTTCATGACGACCGTGGACCCGACGTCCAGCGACGGGCGGGTTCGAAGAAAATACAGACAGGACAATGCATCCTGCGTGCTCGGCGGGATCGGGAGCTGGTCCGCCACGCCGTCCTTGACGGCGGTGACCGAGCCTTGCTCCTGATGAAACGTAACGTCGAACACATTGTGCCGGCGGCCTTCATTCCGGCGGAAGATCATGCGGTGCGGCACGACCTTGATCAGGTCCAGGTACGACTCCACGTGATTGTCGATCGGGAAGAACGTGGAGATGAACGGCGTGGACCTGGCCACGGTGCGCAGCCGCACGGCGGGGCGCCCCTGGATGGGCTCGGATTCCGCGACCTCCATCACGGCGGTCCCGCCGGTGATGCCCTGCCAGGAGACGGCGTAGGTCAGCCGCTCGCCGGCGGCGATCGCACGATGATCGAGCGCCTCGGCAGGGGGCGGCCCTTCGCTCTGGGCGGCGCCGGCGAGAGGGAGGAGGCTGAGCAGAAGCAGCAGCGCTGTGAATCGCAAGAGAACGATGAAGCCCTCGAAATAATGATCCGCCCGACGAAGCAGCCTAAGCCCGCGACCCCGACGATCCCGACGATCCCGATGCTTTCAACTCGGCGCGCGATTCCTCGAGCTCGCGCTCGATGAGCGTCCGGATGATCGTCAAGGCCTCCGGCGAAGAGGCCTCGAACCGGAGCACCAAGGCCGGTTGCGTGTTCGAGGCCCGGATCAGCCCCCATCCCTGATCGAACACCACGCGGACCCCGTCCAGCGTCAGGACGTCCCGGATCTTCAACGACGAGCGCGGCGGGCCGGACTTGGCGTACGCCAGAAATTTGGCCTGGACGCGCTTCACGAGCTCGAACTTGATCGTATCGGGGCAGTCCACCCGGATCTCCGGCGTGACGGAGGTCGTCGGCAGGTCCGCCAGGAGCTGCGAGAGGGGCTTGCCGGTCTTGGCCAGGATCTCGACGAGCCGGCACGAGGCATAGACCGCATCGTCATACCCAAAATACCGGTCCGCGAAGAACATGTGCCCGGACATCTCCCCGGCCAGGACCGCCGACTCGGTCTTCATCTTCGCCTTGATGAGGGAGTGGCCGGTCTTCCACATGATCGGCCGGCCCCCCTGGCGCTGGATGTCGTCGTAGAGGACCTGCGACGCCTTGACCTCGGAGATGATCGTGCTGCCCGGCTTGGTCGCCAGGATGTCGCGCGAATAGAGGACCATCAGGCGGTCCCCCCAGAGGATCTCGCCGCGCTCGTCGATCGCGCCGATCCGGTCGGCGTCCCCGTCATAGGCCACGCCGACGTCGGCGCGGGAAGCCTTGACCGCCTTGATGAGGTCCGCGAGATTGGCCTCGACCGTGGGGTCGGGGTGGTGGTTGGGAAAGCGCCCGTCCAGGTCGCAGTAGAGCCCCGTGACCCGGCAGCCGAGCTGCTCGACGGCCTGACGCGCCACGAGCGCCGCGGCGCCGTTTCCGCAATCGATGATCACATGCAGCCGATCCGCCTTGACGCCGGCGAAGCTTTTCTTCAGATAGGCGAGATAGTCCGCAATGATCGGATGCTCGGTCACGCGGCCGGATCCCGAGGCATAGCGCCCGGCGTCCATCACACGTCCCAGGTGCTGGATCTCCTCGCCGTGGAGCGCTTCCTTGCCCACGCAGACCTTGAAGCCGTTGTACTCGGCCGCGTTGTGGCTGCCGGTGATCATGACGCCGCCGTCCACCGGGAGCTGGAACAAGGAAAAATAGAGGACCGGCGTCGGGCACACGCCGACGTCCACGACGTTGAGCCCGCCCGCCGTGAGGCCCGCCACCAGACGGTCCCGCAGCGCGGGGGAGCTCATCCGTCCGTCGCGGCCGACGCTCACGGTCTTGAGGCCTTTCTCGCGTCCGATCGTGGCGAAGGCCCGCCCGATCCGTTCGGCGATCGGCTCGGTCAGCTCCTTCCCGACGATGCCCCTGATGTCGTATTCCCGAAACAGCGCCATCTTTTACCGGTGAGGAGTACGGGGTGACGGGTGAGGAGATAACTCCGGTCTTCGCTTTACCCCTCACCCCTTCCCCGTCACCCCTTACTTCTTCCAGCGCGGCCGTAGTCGTCGTGAAATCTGACGATGTCGTCCTCGCCGAGATACGGCCCGTTCTGGACCTCGATGATGTGCAACGGCTCCGAGCCGGCGTTCTCCAGCCGGTGCCGCGTCTTCTTGGGGATGCCCGTGCTCTCCCCTACACCGAGCCTGAAGACTTTCTGACCGCAGGTAATCGTCGCGGCGCCCGCGATCACCACCCAGTGCTCGCTCCGCTGGTGATGGAGCTGCAGCGAGAGCCGGCAACCGGGATTGACGGTCACTTTTTTCACCTTATAGCCCTGGCCTTCCTCCAGCACGGTGTACGCGCCCCACGGCCGGAAGACGGTCCGGTGCTCCAGGTGTTCGGGCGCCCCTTGCTTCTTGAGCCGTTCGACGACCTGCCGCACGTCCTGAGACCTGGCCTTCGGGCAGATGAGGGTGGCATCCGGCGTGTCCACGACCACCATGTCCGAGAGGCCGATCGTGGCGACAACCCGGCGGTCGGCGTAGAGGATGGAATTGCGGCTGCCGACGTCCACCACGTTCCCGCTCACGACGTTGCCGGCGGGATCACGCGGGGCGACTTCCTCCAGACTGCTCCAGTTCCCGACGTCGGACCAGGCAAAATCCACCGGGATCATCGCCGCGCGGGAGGAACGCTCCATCACCGCGGTGTCGATCGAGACCGGCGGGAGGCGCCGGTAGAGCCGGCCGGCCGCCTTGGCATCCGCCGTCCCGAGGGCGTTCGCGATCCCCCGCATCGCCCGCGCCAGCGCCGGCTGATGCCGGGCGAGCTCCTCGAGAATGGCGTCCGCCCGCCACAGGAAGATGCCGCTGTTCCAAAAGTAGCTCCCGTCCTTCAGGTACCGCGCCGCCTTCGAGGCGGAGGGCTTCTCCACGAAACGGACGATGGGATGGCCCACCAGGCCGTCGCGGCGCCCCAGCCGCCTGCGGCGGTTCGCGTGGATGTAGCCGTATCCGGTCTCGGGCCTGAGGGGCCGGATGCCGAAGGTCACGAGATGCCCGGTGTTCGCGAGCGCGGCTCCGAGCGCGACGGCGGCCCGGAAGCGCAACCGGTCCTTGATGACGTGATCCGCCGGCGCGATCAGCATGAGCGCCCGCGGGTCCCGCCGCAACAGCACGGTGGCGGCCAGCGCGATCGCCGGCGCGGTGTTGCGGGCCTCCGGCTCGATGATGAAATTCTCGGCGAGCGCGTCCTTCCAGTCGGCGAGCTGCAGCTTGATGGACTCGGCCTGGGTCGGCGTGGTGGAGATCAGCACGCGCCGGGCGGGCACGCAGCGGAGCACCCGCCGCATCGTCTGCTGGATCAGGGTCTCGCCACCCATGATCGTGAGCAATTGCTTGGGATAGAGCTGGCGGCTCAGCGGCCAGAAGCGCGTCCCGCTGCCACCGGCCATGATAATCGCATAGAGATGTGGCGTCATGGCTACGACAAACGCTTCACGCTTCACGCTGCACGGTTTTGTGTGCCTGCGCCGCGAGAATGAGGTCGGCCACCTCCCGCACCGCCCCCTCCCCGCCCTTCTTCCGGCAGCGGTAGTGGACCACCCGGGCGACCGAGGCGGCGCAATCGGCCGGAGCAGCCGACAGCCCCACCGCGTTGAGCGCCGCCAGGTCATTCACGTCATCGCCCATATAGGCGACGTCCTGAAGGCTCAGATGGTATTTCTCCGCGAGCCGGCGGAGGACCGCGACCTTGTCGAGGACACCCTGGTGGACTTCAGGGATCTCCAGTTTTTCACCGCGGCGGAAGACGAGCTTGGTATTCTCCTGGGTAATCAAGGCGGTGATCAGCCCGGCCTGCTGGAGGAGCTTGATGCCCATCCCGTCGCGGGTATTGAATTTCTTCCACTCATCGCCGGACTCCGAATAATACATCCCGGCGTCCGTCAGCACGCCATCCACGTCCGTGGCGAACAGGCGGATGCGCCTGAGCGTGGCGCGCCGGAGGCGGGAGCGCGAACGCGAGGCGTGAGGGCGATGTGAGCGGGGTGAAGCCGGTTTCATGTAGGCGTCAAGGGATTGGATAGTAGCAAAGCATCGCCGCCCGCACAACCGTAAACGGCGCCGACTCTTCACCCCTCACTCTTCACTCCTCACGCTTTACTGTTTCAGCTCATCCGCGGGGACTGCAGCATCCGCAGGTCGCCGTCCACCATCTCGCGGACCAGGTCTTCAAATTTCACTTCGTGAGACCAGCCCAGCTCCCGCTTGGCCTTCGAGGCATTCCCCAGCAGGGTGTCCACCTCGGCCGGCCGCAGGAATTGCGGATCGACGACGACGTGGTCCCGGTAGTTCAGCCCGACGTGGGCAAAGGCCGCCTCGGCGAACTCCCGCACCGTGTGCTGCTCGCCGGTGGCGATGACGTAATCTTCCGGGGTCTCCCGCTGCAGCATCATCCAGATGGCCCGCACGTATTCCCGGGCATGCCCCCAGTCGCGACGGGCGTCGAGATTCCCCAGCCGCACGTCCTTGGCCAAACCCAGCTTGATCCGGGCGGCCTGAGCCGTGATCTTCCGGGTGACGAATTCATAGCCGCGCCGCGGCGACTCGTGGTTGTACAGGATGCCGGAGCAGGCCTTGATGCCGTAGGCCTCCCGGTAGTTCCGGGTCAGGTGAAAGCCCGCGACCTTGGAGATGCCGTACGCCGACCGGGGATGGAACGGGGTCTCCTCGTTCTGCGGCACCTCGTGGACCTTGCCGAACATCTCGCTGGAGGCCGCGAAATAGAAGCGGCAGGCCGGGGCGCAGTCGCGCAGCGCGGCCAGCACGTAGTGCGTGCCGTTAATGTTCGCCTGGAGCGTGGAGAACTCGTCCTCGAACGAGTAGACCACGAAGCTCTGCGCCGCCAGGTGGTAGCACTCATCCGGCTTGATCGCCTGGAAGACGCGATAGATGCTGGCCAGGCTCTCGAGGGACGCGGCATGGAGGTGCAACCGGTCCTTGATGTGCAGGATGCGCCAGAGCCGGTGCACGGGATCCTCGATCGCCACCCGCCTGACGATCCCGTGGACCTCGTAGCCCTTTTCCAGGAGCAGTTCGGCGAGGTATGAGCCGTCCTGCCCCGTGATGCCCGTGATCAACGCTGTTTTCATCATTTCCCCCTCAGGATCAGGACTGGAGCGCCGAAGGCGCCGGAATCTCCGCCAGGAAGCGCGCCAGCGCGTCCTTCCAGTGCGGCAGCACGATCCCGCGCGCCGCCAGGACGCGATTGGCGAGCACGCTGTGCGGCGGCCGCACGACACGGGTCCGCGACTCGGCCGTGGTGATGGCATGGACCCGCGCGGGCAGCCCGGCCAACGCGACGATGGCGGAGGCAAATTCATGCCAGCTGCAGGACCCCGACCCGGAGGCGTGGACGATCCCGGGAAGCTCCAGCGGCAGCATGCGGCCGATGGCGGTCGCCAGGTCACCGGCCTGGGTCGGCGAGCCGTGTTGATCGGAGACCACGAACAGCTCCGGCTCCTTCGCGGCGCGGCCGAGGATGGTCTTCACGAAGTTCTTTCCCTGCGCGCCATAGAGCCAGGAGGTCCGGACCACCACCGTCCTGGAGCACCGCGCCAGCGCGAGCCGCTCGCCCTCCAGCTTGGAGCGGCCGTAGGCGTTCAGGGCATGGGGCTGGTCGGTCTCCTCGTACGGCGCCCCCTTGGCGCCGTCGAACACGTAGTCGGTGGACAGACAGAAGAGCCGCGCGCCGCACCGTACGGCCGCCGAGGCCACGCGGCCCGTGCCTTCGCCGTTGACCGCCATGGCGAGGTCCGGCTCCCGCTCGGCGCCTTCGACGTCGGTATAGGCGGCGGCGTGAATGACGACCTCGGGGCGGGCGTCCACGATCTGCTGCTCCGCATCCGGCTTGAGGAGATCGAACTCCGGCCACATCTTGGGGATGAGGGTATGCGCGGCGAGGACGCGCCGCAGCTCGGTCCCGAGCTGGCCGTCCGCGCCGGTGATCAGGATGCGCATGAGGAGCCGTGTTGAATGCGGTCCCGGTACATCTGCTCGTAGTAGGCCCGGAATTCCCCCGATTTGATCCTGCGCCACCAGGCCGTGTTCTTCGCGTACCACTCGACGGTCGCGTGCAGCCCCTGCTCGAAGGGCACGGTCGGAGACCAGCCCAGCGCGCGTACCCGCGCCGTGTCCACGGCATAGCGGCGGTCGTGGCCGGGCCGGTCCGTGACGAAGCGGATGAGCGACCGGGGCTTCCCGAGCCACCGGAGGATCATCTCCGCCACCTCGAGGTTTTCGCGTTCGTTGCCCCCTCCGATGTTGTAGATGCCGCCGGGCTCTCCATGGCGCAGCACGTGCTCGATCGCGGCGCAGTGGTCGAACACCGACAGCCAGTCCCGCCGGTACCGACCATCGCCATACAGCGGGAGCGGCTGATCCTCGATGGCATTGGTGACGAACAACGGGATGAATTTCTCCGGGTACTGATTGGGCCCGTACGTGTTGCTGCCCCGGGTGATCAGCACCGGGAATTGATAGGTCGTCCCGTAGCTCTGCGCCAGCAGATCGCCGCCCGCCTTGCTGGCGGAGTACGGGCTGCGGGGGTCCAGCCGATCGTCTTCCTTGGAATATCCCGTCTCGACGCTGCCATAGACCTCATCCGTGCTGACTTGGAGAAACCGCCGGACCCCGGCCTTGCGGGCCTCCTCGAGCAGCACGCCGGTCCCGATCACATCGGTCCGGGCGAAACTCCCGGGGTCCAGGACCGAGCGATCGACGTGCGTCTCCGCGGCGCAATTGATCACCGTGTCGATGCCGTGCTCTTTCAGGGTCTTCTCGACGGTCGCCGCATCGCAGATATCCCCATGGACGAACGCATAGGCCCGGCTGCCGGCCACATCCGTGAGGTTCTCGAGATTGCCGGAATAACGGAGGGCATCCAGGTTCACCACCGTCTCGCCCCGCGCGAGCAATTGACGCACGAGATGCGAGCCGATGAACCCCGCGCCGCCCGTCACTAGAACGCGCATGGTCTCGTCTCTCGTCGTTCGCGAAGCGTCGTTCGCTTCACGCTTCACGATCCATTTTGTTGGCGCCGGTCTGGGCCACCAGCTGGTTGGCGAGGAGCAGGGAGTCGATCGTTCCCGCGTCCGTCCACCAGCCTTCCAGTACATCCCAGGTCAACTGCCCGGCCCGGATGTAGTTGTTGTTGACGTCCGTGATCTCGAGCTCTCCGCGCCCGGAGGGCTTGAGCGTCTTGATGATCTCGAAGACCCGGGCGTCGTAGAAGTAGATGCCGGTGACGGCATAGGGCGACTTGGGCTCCGTGGGTTTTTCCTCGATCTTGAGCACGCGCGTGCCGTCCAGGACCGGCACCCCGAAGCGCTGAGGGTCCTTCACTTCCTTGAGGAGGATCTTGGCTCCCGCCTTCTGCTTCCGGAACGCCTCGGCGGCGCCCCGGATGTTCCGTTCGATGACATTGTCGCCGAGGATGACGCACACGGGCCCGCCGTCGGCGAAATATTCGGCCAGCCGCAAGGCGTCGGCGATCCCGCCCTCCCCCTCCTGGTAGGTGTAGTCGAGGTGCTGGAGCCCGAACTCCCGGCCGTTGCCCAGGAGCCTCAGAAAGTCTCCGGCATTGTTCCCGCCCGTCACCAGCATGATCTCCGTGATCCCGGCGTTCACCAGGGTCTGGATCGGATAATAGATCATGGGCCGGTCGTAGACCGGCAGCAGGTGCTTGTTCGTCACCCTCGTCAGAGGATGGAGGCGGGTCCCGAGCCCGCCCGCCAGCACGACCCCTTTCATACAGTAGCCATCAGCTATGCGCGATCAGCGATACGCGCCTAAGGTTATAGTGCTTTGCGAAAATACTCAATCGTCTTGCCCAAACCTGCCTCGAGCTCGATCTGGGGCTCCCAACCCAGCAGGGCCTTGGCCCGGCGGATGTCCGGCCGGCGCACCTTCGGATCGTCCACCGGCAGCGGCAGGTGGCGGACCGTCGAGCGGGAGCCGGTCAGCTTGAGCACCAGCTCCGCGATCGCGGACACGGAGAGCTCGCGCGGATTGCCGATGTTCACCGGGTCGTGCACGCTGTCCGAACCGGGATCGGCGGGCGTGGACAGGAAGGCACGGTCGGTGCGCTGCGTCACGGTCTTGTCCGAGTCGACGAGCAGGAGCGCGCGGACCCCGAGGATGAGGTCGTCCACGTAGCAAAAGCTGCGCGTCTGTCCCCCGTCGCCGAAGACCGTCAAGGGTTCGCCTCGCAGCGCCTGGACGATGAAGTTCGAGACCACCCGCCCGTCGTTCGGGCGCATGCGCGGGCCGAAGGTGTTGAAGATGCGGACGATGCGGGTGTCCAGGCCATGGTAGCGGTGATAGGCCATCGTGATCGCCTCGGCAAACCGCTTGGCTTCGTCGTAGACGCCGCGGGGACTGATGGGATTGACGTTGCCCCAGTAGGATTCCGGCTGCGGATTGACCAGGGGATCGCCGTAGACCTCCGAGGTGCTGGCCAGCAAGAACCGGGCGCCCTTGGCCTTGGCGAGCCCCAGGGCCTTGTGGGTCCCCAGGGCCCCGACCTTCAGCGTCGCGATGGGCAGCTCGAGATAGTCCTGCGGGCTCGCCGGGGACGCAAAGTGCATGATCGCGTCCACGGCCCCGTCCACATGGAGATAGTCGCAGACGTTGTATTTGATGAACGAGAACCCCTCCCGGCCGATGAGCGCCGCGATGTTTTCCGACCGCCCGGTGATGAGATTGTCGATGCAGACCACCTCGTGGCCTTCGTTGACGAACAGCTCGCAGAGATGGCTCCCGAGAAACCCGGCTCCGCCGGTGATGACGATGCGCATCTTCAATCCCCAGGTTAAGGTTAAGGTTTGCTCAACCTTCCATCACTGTTCTGTATGCCGCGATGGTCTCGCGCGCCGTGCGGTCCCAGGTGAAATGCTTGGCCTGCTGGATGGACCGGGCCCGGAGCTGCGCGCGCAAGCCGCGATCCGAGAGCACCTCGCCGATCCGGGCGGTGAGTCCTGGGACGTCCGAGGGATCGACCAGCACCGCGGCATCCCCCGCGACCTCGGGCAGGGAGCCCGCCCTGGAGCTGATCACGGGACACCCGCAGGCCATGGCCTCCAGCACCGGAAAGCCGAAGCCTTCGTAGCGCGACGGACACACGAACACCGCCGCGCGCTGATAGAGCGCCACCAGCGTCTCGTCCGGGACAATCCCGGTGAACCGGACCTGTTTGTCTATCCCGGCCGCCGCCGCGCGCTCGCGGAGGTCGGCCCGCCGGCGCAGATCGCCCGCCAGCACCAGGTCGTGGGCATCTCGGAGATCGAGGGGCAATCCGATGAAGGCTTCGACCAGGGTCTCCACGTTCTTGGTGGGGTCGGCGCCCGCCACACACAGAACATAGGGACGGCCCGCCCCGCCAGTCTCGGCGGCGGGGGTGAACCGCCCGTGATCGACGCCCGGGTAGACCACGGTCATGCGGCTGAGGTCGATCCCGCAGCACCGGGCGATGTCCTGCCGCGAGCAGGCCGAATCCGTCAGGACGTGGTCGATCCGGGCCCACCTGTCGCCGATCAGCCGTTGCTCGACCCACCGGCCGAGGCTGGGACGGGGCTCCAGCGTCCCGAAGAGCATGGGCTTGACGTCGTGGATCGTCACGATGAACTTGCTGCGCCTCCAGATCACGGCGGAATCGTACGGGAAATGCAGCAGGTCCGCGCGCCGCGCGAGGACGGCGGTGAGCTGCTCCCAGATTCTCCGTTTCCCGACCGGCAGCGCCATCGCACGGGTGCGGACATTCGGCCTGGCGGGAAGCTCGTAGCGGCCCGGCATGATGATCTCGTACTGGTTCGTCTGATCCACCCGCCCGATCGCCTCGATGAGCCCCCGGCAGTAGCGGCCCAGTCCGACGTTGCCGTCTTTCAAATGCCACGCCGCAATGACGACCCTCACGAGCCGGCTCCCTGCAGCCCCCCGGGGGACTTGACCGCCTCCAGGATCAAGGCCTCTCCGAACAGCACGGCATCCGAGAGCAGCATCTCGCGGACCCGGGAGACGCGGGCATGAGCGGCCGCGGCCCTTCGGCCTTTGGAGTGAAGCAGCAGGCGGATGAGCCGGTAGAACGGCGACCGCCGCTTGACCTGGCGGTTCGTCGCCACTCGGACGACCTCGAACCCCCACCGCGTGAGCACATAGCGGAGCTCGAGAAAGCCGATCGGATTGATGTGCGCCACGGGTACTTCGCGTCCGGTCTGGGGGTCCACGTCGACCATATAGTGAAATTGATTGGGATACCCTCGAAGCAGGTAGCTAAATCGGGAGCGGATGGACAAGACGTTCGGCGTGCTGATGAACAGACGGCCGCCCGGGCGCAGGATCCGCCAGGCTTCGCGGACGAGCAGGTGGGGATTCTCGACGTGCTCGATCCCCTCGATGCAGGCGACCGCGTCGAACGTGCCCTCGTCAAACGGCAGCCGGGCATTCAGGTCGGCCCGCACGCAGGCACGGCCGGGCACGACGAACCCGCCGGGGTGGAGGTCCGCCGAGGTCACCTCCAGTCCCTCCTCCAGCAACATCTGGGTGAGCGCGCCGCTTCCGGCAGGCAGGTCGAGCACGCGCTTGGCCCCTCCGTCCAGGATCATCCGGGCGATCTGGACCCGGGTCATGTGCACGCTGTTCGGCCCCCGATGGGACGGGTGGACGTGATCGAAGGTCGAGCCCGCCACCAGTCCCGTCCGTTCGTCGCTCATCGCTTCAATTCCTCGGCGCTTCTGTTATGATGGCGTCGCATGCCGCTGGTCAGCGTCACCATACCGGCCTATAACGGCGCCACGCGATTCCTCGAGGACTCCATCCGCAGCGTGCTCGCCCAGACCGTCCGGGACCTGGAGCTGATCGTGGTGGATGACGCCTCCACCGACGACACCGCCCGCGTGGTCTGCCGGTTTCCGCAGGCCCACTATATACGCCGGGCCGAGAACGGCGGGCAAGCCGCCGCGCGGAACGACGGCGCCGCACGCGCCACCGGAAAATTTCTGGCCTTCTTGGACCAGGACGACCTCTGGGACCCCGCCTTCCTGCAGGAGACCCTGGAAGCCGCCAGGTCCCGCCCGGACGCCGCCGTGATCCACGCCGATGGGTATCAGGTCAGCGAGAAGAACGAGATTCTGGAGTACGACGGCGCCATGAAACCGACCGACAGCATCACCCAGTTGCTGCGGGGCGGCCATGACACGGCCACGTCAGGCTCTCTCTTCCGCAAGACCTGCTTCGACGCGGTCGGCGGCTATGACGCCCGGCTCACCATCTGGGAAGACATCGATCTGGCCATCCGGCTGTATCAACGCTATCCCCTCGTCCACCTGCCGAAGCCCCTCTACCGTCACCGCCTGTATGAGCGCAACGTCTCCCGCGAGATTCTCTCGGCACGCGCGCTCGAGGCCAGGAAATATTTCCTCGACAAGCACGGCCCCTCGTGCGCCCCCGGCACCCCTGAGGCCCGGGCGCTCCGGAAGGATTGGGGGCGCTACTACGGCGACCTCGGCAAACATCATCTTCGAGAAGGCCGGATCGAGGAGGCGCGCGGCTGGTTTTGGCTATCGGTCACACACATGCCCTTCAGCGTCAAGTGTATCCTGAGATGGCTTCGTTCGCACATGCCTTTTCTCGATCCTGAGATTCCACCTTCACGGCATGCACGGTGATCTCCGTTCCCAGGCCGAGATGCCCCATCAGTAGGCAGAACGGTTCTGCAAAGACTTTCTCGATCAGCCATCGAGCCGGGAGGGGACGGCCGAACTTGGCCTGACAGAGACGCTCCAGGCTGGCCATGAAGAATAACGACCCTACGCCTGTCCGTACCCTGATCATTCGCAACCGAACCCGCTCCATCAGGCTCCGCAAGGTCGGTTTGGTGAAGTGATACAGGTGGCGTGGAAGCTCCCAGGGATACCACCAGTGCCCGAACAGTCGCGCCTCAAGACTGCCGACATTGGGCACGGTCATGATGATTCTGCCTTCGGGCTTCAGCAGGCGTCGGGCCTGCGCAGGGTTTGAACAGGATTGCGCACATGCTCCAGGGAGTGATTGAACAAGATCACGTCGAAGAATGAGTCCGGGAAGCCTGTCGCCTCCAAGCTGCCGAGCCGGATCCGATCTTCAAAGAATCGTCGGGCGAAATCCACGGCCATCGGGCTCGTGTCGATCCCATAGACATCCCAGCCCTGCGCCTCCAGCCTGATGAGGGTGCTCCCGGGGCCGCACCCGACATCCAGCACGCGGCCCTCGCCGACCCAGGGAAGAATGTCCCGGCCTTGCAAGAGGCGGCGGGCCCACTCCGGCCAGAGCAACCATCTCCGGATCGACCGCCAGATATCCGACGCGCTCATGGCCGGATACCCATAGAAATCTTCCCGAAGCCAGCGCTTGATCGGCCTGTTTTCCCGGCGAGCCACGGCGGCTTTGGAAATGGTCACGGCGGAAAAGTATTGAGCGGGGTAGTACCGGGTGAGACTTTCCGGCTTCGGTCGCGGGTTGAGGTACAGCAGCCCGCACCGGACACAGCCGACGACGGTAAATTCGCGTGTCTGACCGGGTGCCGAGTCGGCCTGCCGGAACACCACCTCGGCATCCTCGGTGCCGCACAATATGCAGGGCACGGTCTCCATCGGTCTTATCGTCCGGCGCCGTGGTTCGACGGCAGGACGCGCTCGGCGATAAACGCCGCCACCGCTTCATGGCCGCGCTCGCCGAGATGCGTATCGTCGGTCCACCACAGAACTTCACCGCTCGCCGCGAGCAGCCGCCTGGCTTCCCGCACCAGAAATGGCTTGAGGTCCGTACAGCGGAGCTTTGTCCGAGTGCACGCGTGCAGCACCGCGCGCGCAAAGCCCGACGACTCGTCGTCCTCCGGGCGCCAATCCCGTTGATCCAGCAGCCAGCGATACACCTCCCCTTTCGTCGGGAAGACCAGCACGATCAGCTCGACCCCGCGCTGACCCGCCAACGTACGCATCGCGGCCATGGTCCGCTCCAGCTTCGGAAAGTTGGGATGTCGCGCCACCTCGGCTTCACTGAGCCG
>CAYJUM010000002.1:22289-91180 GCA_964373355.1 uncultured Nitrospirales bacterium
CGCGGCCAGGCTTCATGCTTGGCTTCGAAGAGCATCGTTCTGCCGTCGGGGAGCTGCCTGCTGACCACCCCGCCGGGAGGGCCGCGGACGCGTGTCTGCACGGCTGCCAACAGCCGGTTGAGGGGCGAGCGGTTCCTGAATGTCCTGTAGCGCACGAGCCAGGCGCCCAGATCGCTCTTCCAGGGCAATGCCTCGACGGCCCATGTCTGGCCATAGGCGTCGTCGAGATCGTTGCCGGTGTAGAAGGTCCAGACCACCAGCGCGTGCGGCGCCAGCGTGAGCCGCGGCGACTCGACCGCAAAATTGACGTACTGGTCATAGGGTCCGCCCGGAAACGAGAGGTTGTACGTGCTTCGCCCATAGCGGCTCGCGAGCACGCTGGCAAAGACGCGTTCCTGCGTGGTCCCCCAGCCGGCGGCGAAGGAATCGCCCAGCACCACCAGATCGATGGGCCTCGTCACCGGATCATTGCGGAATCCGGCGGCATCCGTCCGGAACACGATCCGCCGGGGCTCGCGCCACGACGGATTCTGAGCCACCGCCGCCAGATCGCCATAGCTGTCATCCGCCAGCAGCATGTCCGGATCCCACCGGCCGACGATCGGCAGCCTGGGCAGCTTGTGCGCCGACACGTTCAACGCGGTGTAGTGCAATCGCCGCTCCAGAACCGGCCGAAGCGCCAGGTCGAGTGCGCAGACTGTGACGATCACGGCGATCAGGGAGACGAGGAGGTTCTGAGCCGTGGCGGCCCCGCGCGGCGCCACGAGGTACCACGCGACCGGCGCGAGCAGTGCCACCTCGATCCAGCCGTTCTTGAGCACGCCCTCCGCGTACGGCAACGCGGTGGCCGCGGCCGCCGCCAGCGCGAACGGGAGGCGGCTCCGGATCACGGCGAGCACCGGGAGATCCCTCCTAGGTACGTGCGGGCCATCCGGTGCAGGCACCGCCACGCGGTCTTCCAACTTCCCCTCCCGATCGCCAGCGACAGCGCCTCACGGTAGCTGGCCCGCGCCCCCGAGAGATTGCCGTCCCGGGCCTGCTGCCGTCCCAGATCGGCGAGGTACGCCGCCTGCTCGCGCAAGAGATACCGGCGCCGCTCCGGGTCGTCTCCGAAGCGGCGCAGCAGGAGGTCGATGAGCAACCCGCGGTGCTCGATGCCGACGGCCGCCGGTTTCCGCTCGCGATTCCGGTGAAAGGTCAATGGCTCGGCCACGCACGCGATCCGGGTGGACGCCGCGATCCGCGTCCACAATTCGTGATCGTCCATGCCGGCCGATTGAAACCGCTCGTCGAACCCGCCCACGGCGTCCAGGACGGCGCGACGGATCAAGGCCGCCGACGGCGTCGGGACATAGCCCTGCACGAACAATCGGGCGAAGGTCTCGGCCGGATTGTACCCGGGACCGATGATCCCCATGGGCCTGCCGGCATGATCGAGGTGCGCGACGTCGGTGACGACCAGCCCGACCTCCGGGCGGCTCTCCATCACCGCCATCTGGCGCTCCAGTTTGGTGGGCGCCCAGAGGTCATCGTGGTCCAGCAGCGCGATGTGGACACCGGCGGCCAGCGCGATCCCCCGGTTTCTGGCCGCGGCCACGCCCCGATTGGACGTGCGGTGGTACTGCACCCGCGGCCCGTAGGATCTGACGATGTCGCCCGACGCATCGGTCGAGCCGTCGTCGATCACGATGACTTCCCGGTCGGCCCAGGTCTGGTCCAGGGCGCTGTCCAGCGTCTGGGCGATGACGTCGGCCGCGTTGTAGACCGGTATGACGATGCTGACGGTGGGCACAAGCCGTCAGTCCAACTGGAACTCGCGGCGCCAGTCCGTGTCCTTCTCCAGGGCCGGCTGCGCGTCCTTTCTCAGCAGGCAGTTGCCCAGCGCCAAGGCATCCATCTCCGTCCGCATGAAGCACCGGTAGGCATCCTCGGGGCTCCCGACGATCGGTTCGCCGCGGACGTTGAAGGACGTGTTGACGAGCACCCCGCAGCCGGTCTTGGCCTCGAAGGCCCGGAGCAGCGCGTGAAACCGCGGATTGGTCGCCCGGGAGACGGTCTGGATGCGCGCGGAATAGTCGAGGTGCGTGACGGCCGGGATCTCCGAGCGGGGGCGGTTCAGGCGCTGGATCCCGAAGAGCTGCCGGTCCTGCTCGCTCTCCGGCGCGCGCCGGGATGCGCGCACCGGCGCCACCAGGAGCATGTAGGGCGACGGCTGGTCCAGCTCGAAATAGTCGGCCACCCGTTCCTCCAGCACGGCCGGCGCGAACGGGCGGAAGGATTCCCGGAACTTGATCTTGAGGTTCATGACCGATTGCATGCGGGGAGACCGGGCATCGCCGAGGATGGACCGGTTTCCGAGCGCCCGCGGTCCGAACTCCATGCGCCCCTGAAACCAGCCCACGACCGCCTCCTGGGCCAGGAGATCGCTCACGTGGTCCAAGAGCGCCGGCTCGGACAGCCGCTCGTACGGGTAGCCATGGCCCTCGAGAAAGGCTTCGATCTCCGATTGGGAGTAGGCCGGGCCGAGATAGGATCCCTCCATGCCGTCGGCTTCAGACGGCACCGTCCGGAGCCCGCCCGCGTGGATGTGGTACGCGGCCAGGGCCGCGCCGACCGCGCCGCCCGCATCGCCCGCCGCGGGCTGGATCCACAACCGGTCGAAGACCCGCTCGCGGCACAGCAGGCCGTTCGCCACGCAGTTCAGCGCGACGCCGCCGGCCATGCAGAGGTTCGCCATGCCGGTCTCCTTGCGGACATGCTTGGCAATGCGCAGCACCGCGAGGTCGGTCACCTCCTGGATCGAGCGCGCCAGGTCCATGTGGCGCTGGGTCAGTTCCGACTCCGGCTGCCTCGGATCGCCTCCGAACAGCCGATGGAAGCGGTCGTTCGTCATGCGCAGCCCGGTGCAGTAATCGAAATAGTCCATGTTCAGCCGGAAGGAGCCGTCATCTTTGAGGTCGAGCAGGTGGGTCAGGATCAGGTCCACATATTTCGGCTCGCCGTACGGGGCCAGCCCCATGACCTTGTATTCGCCCGAGTTCACCCTGAACCCCGTGTAGTAGGTGAAGGCGGAATAGAGCAGGCCCAGCGAGTGCGGAAACGTGATGTCGGCCTGCAGGGTCAGCGACGCGTCCCGACCGGCGCCGAAGCTCGTCGTGGACCACTCCCCGACCCCGTCCATCGTCAGCACGGCCGCCTCACGGAAGGGGGACGGATAGAACGCGGAGGCCGCGTGGGAAAAATGGTGCTCGGGGAACAGGAACCGTCCCCGCCACGGCCCGCATTCCATGTGCTCGGCCACGGCCTTGAGCTCTTCTTGAAGGAGCCGCTCCAGAAAGAGCTTTTCCTTGAGCCAGACGGGCATGGCCGCCACGAACGACCGCCAGCCCTTCGGGGCGAATGAGAGATGGGTCTCCAGGAGGCGCTCGAACTTGAGCAGCGGCTTGTCGTAAAAAACGACGTGGTCCAGTTCGCACAGCCCGAGTTTTCCCTCCTTCAGACAGTAGGCCACGGCGTGGGCGGGGAATCCGGGGTCGTGCTTCTTGCGGGTGAAGCGTTCTTCCTGGGCCGCCGCCACGATCCTCCCGTCAATGACGAGCGCGGCCGCGGAGTCGTGGTAGAAGGCGGAAATTCCGAGAATTTTCATAATGAGTTTCCGTGCTCAGTTGTCAGTTGTCAGTCGAGTGACGGTTCGAGGTCCAGACTGCCTTACTGAAAACTGAATACTGACAACTTGGACGTTTTTAGAACAGCGTATAGATGAACGGCGCGACCGCCGATCCTTCGGTCAAGACCAGCAGGGCGCCGAACAGCAAGAGCACCAAGATGATGGGCGCCAGCCAGAATTTCTTCCGCTCGCGCATGAACGCCCAGAGCTCCTTCAGGAACGAACCCATGCTTTACCTCCATCCCTCACGCCTGACGCCTCACGCCTGACGTCCATTAGAATTGCCGCTCCATCCGGCCGGCAGTAAATTCGTCCGCGCGGCGGCGGCGCCAGTAGGACTCCGGATGGTTCTCAGCCGCCAGACTGATCGGCCTCCGCCCGAGCACCCGCATCAGCACCGCGAGCGGAGTGATGAGGCCGGCATAGACGACGGTGAGGAGAATGCGCGCGTTGATGAACCCCAGCACCGCGGCAAACTTCATCCACGCTCGTCGAACCGGCGCCAGTGCCCGCGGGACGAGGAGGGCCGCGAGGAGGAAGCCGCACGACAGCCCGAGCAGCCACCAGGTCACGGTGCCGGCCCAGAGAAAGCGGGCCGCGGCGAGAGCCAGGAACGCCCCTCCCAGGACGAAACCGAACGACCGATCGTGATCCATGCCGTGAGCTCTAGGATGTCCCGCCATCTTATCCCGTGACGTCTCCGGTCCGCTCTGCGTAGTGCCTCGGCGCCCAGACCTGAAATGGGCATGCCGGCCCCAGCAGAGCGCTCCCTACCCGCCGGCCAGTATCAGTGTACCGCTCGCGGAGGTATTGCGATAGATGTTTGTTCATAGGCCATCCGGTGATGGCTTCGCCGTCATCCCCGCAAGCGACGAGCACCTCGCCTCCGGTTCGCTCGAGGCCCTCAACGACTTCCAAGGCGAGAGAGTCGATCTGCGCGTGGTAGACCTCGGGGAACCGATTGGGGGGAGCGCTATTGCCCACAAAGTAATAGACTCCCGCGCCGGCGGCCAGCACCACCACTCGCACCCGCCTGACGGCTGCCGTCTTGATGTAGGCCAGCAGCTCGTCCTGCACATACGCCGGATCATCCCTCGTGAAGCGTCCGCCCTGCCTGAGGAGCGAGGGCACGACGGCGGCGACGTCCTTTACTAATCTGGGCTTCTTGATCTGCGCGGTGAGCAGATGCGGCTTGGCATCGTGATAGAAGGAGGCCCCCAGGATTACGGCTCCCAGCGGGCAGGCAACCCGCAGCCACCGCCCCCACCCGGTTTCCCGTCCCCGCGCCGTCAGGGCTCCTACGATCAACACGAGCAGCAGCAGGGCGAGCATCGGGAACAGGGCTCGGGGAATGGCCTGCTTGGCGGTCCATTCACGGCTCACGGCATGGATCAGGATCATCCCTGTCCAAGCGGCAGAGAGCAGCAAGAGCCCATGTCCCCCGCGGGCGGCCTGCTCACGCCGAGCACCATCGACCACCCACAACACATAGAGCAATCCGACGATGAATGGGAACGAGACGATCGCCAGCTTGCCGTACACGGCACAGCATCCCCGCATCGCGTAGCCGAAGCTCAGGATGCCGAACAGCAGCGTGGGATAGATCGGCGTCCAATGGCGGTCTCCGGCAATGCAGATGCGCCGGACGATGCCGACCGCCACCATACCATAGAATGCCGGAATCGCATACCACATGGCATGGCTGAAGGTCAGCGACGGGTACGGGTCGCGCCTCACGATCGTGTCGAAGAGGATGCGCTGCAGGGTATCGCTCAGGAAAACCCGGCCGGTGCCCGTGAGGATGAGGTACGCGAGAAAGGGCGCCAACCCCAGCAGCACTCCGCCGTAGAGCGGCACGGCCACCGTTCTGGACACGCCGGACATCGGGGGCGGCTCGCCTCCTCCGACCGTCGAGACGGATCGTATTCTGCCTTCGATCCACAGCACCGCCGGAAAGGCCGCGATCGTCGCGAGCAGGAACCCTGCCTGATCGACTGTGCTCCCCACAAACGCCAGGCCGGAACAGGCGCCGGCCGCCACGAGCAGGCCTCTTCGCCGCTCATAGGTCCAGGCCGTCAGGAAGCCCAGGCTCACGAACACGAGAATGTGGCGAGGTTCGAGGTGGAGGGGGTAGACCGCAAACCCGATCAGACCCGCGACGCGCCACGAGACGGTAGGAAAGACCCGCCACACATAGAACACTGCCGCGATATAGCTCAGGGGCTCCAGGAGGATGCCAAGCAGCCGGTCGGCCGCCAGCGACTCGCCGAACATCCAGAACGCCACCAGCGGCCTCAGCACATTCGGCAGGAGCCCGTGCGTCAGATAGACATCCCGGAAGGGAAGTCCCCCGCCGACGACAATCTGCGCGGTCCCCAGCCGCTCGCCCTCGTGCAACCACTCGATCGGGGCGAAGATCGGGAGACTTTCTCTCGTCACGACTCCCAGATAGAGCAGATAGACGAGGCCGAAGAACCAGAACGGGCACGGGGGGATGGCTGACCCCTGAGACTCACCGCGCTCCATCAGAGGGCGACCACGTAGGATCGCAGCAGCCGCAGGACCGACCGCAGCGCCATCTTCGGGGCGACTCGCTCTTTGAAGGCCAACGCCAGCGCAGCTCTCAGCCCCGCGCGCCCGGCCGCCAGCTCACCGCGCGCGATCTTCCGTTTCGCCGCGTCTGCGACGAAGCCCACCTCGCGATGGAGCAGATAGCGCCGCTTGACGGGATCATCCTGAAACCGTTCCCAGAGACGGTCGAGGAGGTACCGCTCGTTCCGGATTTGGACCTCATCCGGAATCCGGTCGCCGTGCCGGCGGAACAGCGTCAGGGGTTTGGGGAGGTAATGCACGTTCGTGACCTGCATCAGCCGCGCGTACCATTCGATGTCCTGAAAGCCGGCCTTGACAAATCCCTCATCGAACGGCCCCGCGGCCTCAAAGGCGGAACGCCGGAGCATGAGCGAGGAGAGCATGAAATTGAAACCCTTCAGGAATATCCTCGCGAAGCATTGATCGGGCCTCCAGCCCCGTATCAGGTCGTCTTCCGGCACCCCCTGCTCAGACACATATTGCAAATCGTTGTTGACCGCGCCGATCTCCGGCCTGGACTCGAAGACAGCCATCTTCTCCTCGAGCATCACCGGCTGCCACACATCGTCACTTTCCAAAAAAGCGATGTACCCGCCCGATGAGAGCCGGATCCCGGCATTCGTCGCCGCGGCCGCGCCTCTGTTGGCCTGGTACTGGTACCGGACAGCCTCTCCAAAGTGCCTCACCACGGCCGCGGAGCCATCGGTCGACCCGTCATCAATGACGATGATCTCCCGGTCTCGATAGGTCTGGGCCAAGGCGCTGTCGATCGCCTCTCCGATGAACCGCTCGGAGTTGTACAGGGTCATCACGATGCTGACGTGTGGCATGGGATTGCGTGACGCCGGGACGCGTTCACGGTCTCAAGAAGTCAACGCTCGATCGAGCGCACGCCGGCAACCGGAGGAGGTAGCCATTCGGCTGCCACGTCATCAGATACTTATGGAGACCGCGATCAACCTTGAAGTCGTGACGGCCGGCCAGGAATTTCTCCACAGCCTCGAAAGGGCCGGGCCCATGATCCGGGAAGACGGGGTGCCCGTTGACGTTCGTGTCTTCGACGATCAGATAGCAACCCGGGGACACCAAGTCTGCGTACGCCCGGAGTTCCTGGCTGACGTGGGCCTCCCGGTGATCTGAATCCAGGACGACCATGACCCGGCGCCCCTTCAAGCGTGCCCGAGCGACTCGACGATGCCGGGATCGACCGAACTGCCCTCGTACAACGAGACCCGGGGATGGTCTTTCGTCTGGGGGTACACCCGGGATAACGTAATATCCACCCCGATGACTTCTCCCTGTCCGAGCAGGTCAAGAAGCGAGGCGTAATAGAGCGCGCTGCCGCCGTAATTGACCCCGCATTCCAGGATGGCATCCGGCCTCGTCTTGTTGATCAGTTCCTGACAGATCCAGAGATCCAGGGGACACTTTTCGCAGGGCACGCCAAGCCACGTGGTGACGCCATCCCGCCATGTCGTCCCTTTCGTCAAATCCTCGCGCAACGGAGATTCGTAATAGATCCGGGCAAACCGGTCGACGGCCCGCTGCTGGCGCCAGTACCGAAACCGGCGGCAGGCACGCCGCCCTGCTTCCCAATTGATGACAAATTTCATCGTGCGCTCCGCTGATCGCCTCTACCCGTGAACCAGCACCCGCAGCAGCCTGGTATAGGCGCGCACCCGCCCTGGCGCAAACGTGACCGCCCGCCAATAGCATCGTCGCGCCTCGGACATTTGCCGGGCTTTGTGCGCCGCAGCGCCGCGGATCAGATAGTAGTTCGCCCATTCGCGGTCCAGGGCGGACCGTTGCTCCCGCGTCAGCGGCCGCATCCGCTCCAGACCCGTCAGGAACCGCTCGCGGCTGGCGAGGATCTTCTCCGTGTGAACCCGCTCGTCGAACGCCCTGGCGCGGAACCCATGCCCGCGCTGAAGCTTGCGGACCAGGACCCGGTCGATGCATTCGAATCGGGTTGCGGCAAACAGGCGGATCGTCAGGTCGGAGTCTTCCGAGCCGTACAGCTCGGGGTTCAGTCCGCCGACTTTATCCAGGACGTGACGCCGGATCAGGAGCGTGGAAGGGAGCGCGGCATGGCCGCCGACGAATGCCCGTACCAAGGGCTCCGGACTGTGCCGCGCCGCCACCCGCTCGAGGACCGTTCCATCGGCACCCACGATTTCGTAATCGGAATGCACCACGCCGACCTCGGGGCGCGTGCGCAGCACGGCGAGCTGGGCGTCGAGCTTGCCGGGCAGCCACGCGTCGTCGCAATCCAGCAGCCCGACGAATTCCCCGCGCGCCCGAGCGATGCCCAGGTTCCGGGCGCGGGCCGGCCCTCCGTGCTCCTGCTGCAGCCAGGTCAGGTCGCCCGCACGCGCCAGGTCCGCCAGGACCGCTTGCGTGCCGTCGGTGGACCCGTCGTCCACGGCGATGATTTCCGCGAGGCCGCCCTGTGCGCGCACGCTGGCCACGGCATTGGCCACGAAGGGCGCCCCGTTGAAGACCGGGATCACTACTGAAACAAGCGGAGCCATGCCCGACCCGTAACCTCAGCCTCGACCGTTGTTCCTTAGGAGGCGCTGCGCCGCCGCCAATACTTCATCCACGGAAATCCGCTTCATGCAGCTCTCCTCGCCGCGGGCGCAGGTCGGATGGAAGCACCGCCGGCAGTCGAGGCCTTTGTAGAGGACCACAGCCCGGTCGGTCCGCGGTCCCCACGTCGCCGGGTCCGACGGTCCGAACAGAGCCACGATCCGGGTGCCGAGGGCGGCCGCCATGTGCATGGGGCCGTTGTCATTGCCGATGAACAAGGCGCATCGTTTGAGAATCGCGGCGAGCTGCAGGAGGGTCGTGCGTCCGGTGAGGATCTTCAGCTCGACCCGCGTCCGGCTCCGGATCGCGTCGGCCAGCGCCTGCTCCCTGGCGTCGCCGGCGATGAGAATCCGGCACCCGGTCGCCTCCACGAGCCGCTCGGCGAGCTCGGCAAACCGTTCAGGCGGCCAGGCCTTGAACCAGTATCGCGCGCCCGGATGCAACATCACGAGCGGCGCGCCGGCCGCCTCGTCCAGGCCGAGATCACGGAGGAGTCTCGAGGCCGCTTCGTCGTCCTCCGGCCCCACGTACAACGCCGGGCGGCTGACTTTCGGCGCCAAGCCCAGGACCCGGACCGCCTCCAGGTCATGCTCGATGCGATGCGCCGGCACGGGCGGGCTGACGACGGACGTATAGAGCAGGCCACGCCAGCGGTGCTCGTCATTGAAACCGACCCTGACGGGGGCGCCGCTCAGGCGCCCCAGGATGGCTGACCGATCGCTGTCGGTGAGGTCCACCATGCAGTCGAAGCCCTGCCGCCGGACGGCAAGGGCAAAGCGGAGGTCGGCGCCCGGCCCGCCCCGCTCCAGCGTCAGCACCTCATCCACATCCGGGTTCCGTGTCAGCAGATCCTCCGTGCCCGGATTGACCAGCATGGACAGCCGCGCCTGCGGGAAGCCGTCCTTGAGGGCCCGGAGCACCGGCGTGGCCAGCAGGACGTCCCCCAGGTAGCGAAGCTTGATCACCAGGATGTTTTTCATGGCGTGATAGGTGAGAGGTGACGGGTGACGGGGGTGACGGGGGTGACGGGCAACGAAGTCACCAGTTCACGGTAGACCGCCAAGGTCCGGCGGGCGGCCTGCTCCCATGTATATCCTTTCACGCGCGCCAGGCCCTTGTCCGTCAATTCCTTCCGGAAGGCATCGTCTCCCAGGACGCGAAGCACCGCCGCTCCCAAGCCGTCGGCATCGTCGGGGTCCACCAGCACCGCGGCGTCGCCGGCCACCTCTGGCAGCGCGCTGGCCGTCGAGGTGATGACGGGCGTCCCGCACGCCATCGCCTCCAGGACCGGCATGCCGAAGCCCTCGTACCGCGAGGGGAAGACAAAGACCGCGGCGTGCGCGTACAGGGTCTGCAGATCGCTGATGGACAGCCCTCCGGTGCAGATGACCTGTTCCTGAATCCCCAGGCGGCCGGCGGTCTCCGGAATGCTGCCGAACCGGTGCACCGCGTCACCCACCATGACCAGGACATAGGCGGCCAGCAGGCCGCGCCGGCGGGCATACGCCTCGAGCAAGGCGCTGTGGTTTTTCCGGGGATCCGCGCCGCCGACGAAGAGGATGAATTTCGCGTCGGGAAGTCCCAGGCGGCGGCTCAGTGCAGTGAGGGCCGCCGGGCTGCGGGCCGGCCGAAACTCCTCCGAGACGCCGTTGGGAATCACCGCAATCCGATCGGGCGGCAGGCCATAGAGCTCCTCCAGATCGCGCGCCGAATGCCGCGACACCGTGATCACCTTGCGGGCTCTCCAGGCAGTTCGCCGCGTGCGGCGGAACGACGCGCGCTGCCCGAACAGCTTCGTGGAATATTCCGGGTGCCGGTCCAGCCACAGGTCATGCACGGTGACGACCCCGCCGTAGCGGCCCTCCGTCTGCAGCTTGAAGTTCGGCCCGTGGAAGACGTCGAGCGCATCGCGCCAGCTCCGCCACGGCACTAGAAACCGTCCCGCTTCGACCCACCGGAGCCGGGACCCGCCCCAGGAGGGAAGCCGGCCCGTGCGCAGGCTGCCCGGCGGCACGTAGGCCACATACTCGACGTCCTCCTTTAACTCCACGAGGGCCTTGAGGAGATGAAAGGTATGGCGCCCGACCCCGCCCGTTGGCGCCAGCATAGGCCCTGCATCAATCCCAACGCGCATCACGCGACCCGTCAGGCGTGAGGCGTCAGGCGGAAGGCGCGCGAAATTGATCCGATGGGGTTCTGTCTCACCCCTTACTCCTCACTTCTCACGCCTGACGCCTCACGCCTAACGTTCAATGCCTCCCAGGCTTTGGCATACTTGACGAAGACGTGCATCCCGGCGAAGAGCGCGACCACCAAGCCATGGATGCCGGCCCGCCAGGCGCCCCGCAGCAGGTACGTCTTCAGAGCCGTCACGAGATGCCGGCCCCCGACATCCAGCGCGGAGACGCGGGACCGCTCCCGGAGCTTTTCCCGGGCCCCCAGAGTCGTGTATCCGATCATTTTCCGGACGTGCTCGGCCACCGTGGGCATGCTGTAGTGATCCAGACAGGAGCCCAGGCGCCCGACGGCGCCGGTGATCCGCAGGCGCTCATGCAGCAGCGTATCATCATACCGGGCGGCCCCGCGGCGGAACAGCCTGATTTGATAGTCCGGGAAGAATCCCCCGCTCCTGATCCATTTCCCGTAGAAGAAGTTCCGGCGGGGAATCGCGAACGCGACCGGCTGGGCCCCCGGTGCACCTTCGATGACCCGTTGAATGTCCTGACGCAGCGGCTCGGTCACCCGTTCATCGGCATCCAGCACCAGGATCCAGTCCGAGCGGGCTTGGTCGATGGCGAAGTTTTTCTGGGGGCCGTAGCCCGGCCACGCGCGGACCACAACGCGATCGGTGAGCTGCCCGGCGATCTCCACCGTCCTGTCGGTGCTGCCGGCATCCACGACGATGCGCTCATCGGCCCACCGCACCGACTCCAGGCAGGCGGCGATGTTCCGCTCCTCATTCTTGGTGATGGTGACTGTCGCGATCTTTGGCTGGTGTGGCTGGTTCATCTGGTTTGTCTGGTTTATTGCGTTTCTCTGGTTGATCCGACCGAACCAAACAAACCAGACAAACGAAACAAACCGTCCCCTCTCCTACCCCCTGAATCCCCGTCTGAGGACTGCCCGGTAAAAGGCCGGTGCCAGCCAGCGGCATCGCCACGACTTGAGGCGAGGATACCGCCGCACCCGCGCCGCCATGACCGCGGGATGGGACCCGTAGAAATTCTTCATGATCGCGTACTCGCTGAACTCGTAGGCCTCCTTCGCCAGCATGCGGGCCTGCTCCTCGCCCGGCGTGTCTCCGTGGTGACGGGCCACCTGGTACCGGAACTTGTCGAGCAGGACCCGGGGAGCCTTGACCCACCCATAGTGATAGATCGTGGCGCCTGACGCCCGCAGCCTCGCCGTGTGCGCGGTCTGCAGATAGCCCCGGTCCGCCTTCAGGCAGAACCCCACGGCATCCCCACAGGACTCCACCTGCCCGTCGTTCCTGATAACGCGGACGGCCCGGTGATAGAACCACGGATTGCACGACCGGTAATCCCCGTAGAAGTGGAGGTAGCGGAAGGTCAGGCCCAGGACGTCCGGGTTTCCCAGATGCGTCTGCAGCGCCGCGCGGATCGTCGCATGGTCCTTCTCGTGCAGGACTTCGTCGGCCTGCAGGTACAAGGCCCAGTCCCCCGTGCACTGGGACAACGCCGCGTTCGTTTCCCGCGAAAACAGCAGGCCGCCCTCTCGCATCGTATCGTCCCAGACCGACTCCACGACCCGGACCTTGCGGGGGTCGATGGAGCGGATCAGCTCCAGGGTGCCGTCCTCCGACTGCCCGACGTTGACGACGAACTCGTCCACGATGGGCAGCGCGGACCGGATGACTTCCGCGATGGGATAGTCGAACGCGACCGCATTCCGACAGATGGTAAACCCGCTGACTTTCATCGCCAGACTCCTGGCTCTTCACATCGCCAAATTACCACATCGCCAAATCATTCAATGCTTCCGGGTCAGGTCCCAAAGCTTGGCGTACTTCACGAAGGTGTAATAGGCGTACAGCCCGCTGAGGATCAGGCCGGGCATCCCGTCCAGGTACCCCGCGCGGGCCACATACATCTTCAGAAACGTGGCCGCCGGATGGGTCACCAGCTGATGCGCGCGGAAGCGTCGCCCTTCCTGCACCATCCGGGCGGCCATCAGTTCCGAGTACCGGTCCATCTTGGACAGGTAATGATCGAGGTCCCGGAACGGGTATTGCAGGACGTGGGCGCGGAGACGGCCGACAGTCCCGTCCACGTCGTAGCCTTCGTGCACCAGCTGCTCGCGAAACCGCAGCCGGCCCTTCCGCAACAGCTGAGGCGGGCGGTAATCGGGATACCAGCCGCAATGGCGGATCCACCGGCCGAGAAACCAATTCTTCCGGGGGACGAGATAGGCATCCGCGCGGGACTCCGCCGCCGTCACCGCGCGGATCTCGCGCTCCAGCTCAGGCGTCGCCCGCTCGTCCGTGTCGAGGCTGAAGATCCAGTCGTGGGAGCAGGACGCCATCGCCGCGTTGCGCAAGGCTCCGAACCCCTGAAAACGGTGCTGGTAGACCTTGTCCGTATACTCGCGGCTGATCTTCTCGGTCGCGTCGGTGCTGTAAGAATCCACGACGATCAATTCGTCGGCCCACGTGACGGTCTCCAGGCAGGCCCTGATATACGGCTCGTCGTTGTAGGCCAGAACGTAGACGGAAATCTTCGACATCGTCAGACGTGTTGGACCGTCATGAGCCGTGCCGTGCCGGCCATGACCTGTCTCACGCGCGCGGCGGCCTGCTCGACGGTGATGCGATCCAGGCAATCCCAGTAGGGGCAGGCTTCGTAGATGCACGCCTCGCAGGTGGGCACGTCCGGCTGCAGGACAACGCCCGAGCCCAACGGCCGCCACCGGACGGGGGAGCTGAGCCGTCGTGGATCGAACAGGCTGACGGTCGGGACCCCCAGGCCGGCGGCGAGATGCGCCGCGCCCGTCGAGCCGGACACCACGGCGTGCGAAGCCCCGATCACGGCCATGAATTCCCGGACCGACAAGTGCCCCATCAGGTCCAGCACGCCCGGCGCGACCCCCGCCCCGGAGCCGTCCGCCTGGAAGAGCCGCCGGTCACCCTGACTGCCCGTGAGCACGACGCCGAGCCCCTCCTCGGCCAGCAGCCGGGCCAGGGCCCGATAGTGCTCCGTTTTCCAATGGCGGGACGACAGCCCGCCGGGGTGCAGCACGGCGCGAGCGGCCGGCAGGTCGCGCAGTGTCGCCTCCGCCCCGCGGCGCTCGGCAGCCGTCAGCACGAGCGACGGAGGCACGGCCTCGCCCGGCTCCAGCCCCAGGCCTCGAAGCAGGCCGAGATTGAGGGCGCTCTCGTGCTTGGAGAAATCCCGACGGTGCTCGTAGACGCGTCGGTTCGCGAGCAGGCTGTACCAACGATAGCCGGTGGCGACGCGTACCGGCACCCGCGCCGCATACGCGGCGAGCATCAGCCGGCGGAACGGCTTGAGGAACACCACGGCGTCGAACCCCCGCCGGAACAGCGAGACGAGCTCACCGAACCGCTCGTCGCCGCGGAGGGGAAGGATTTCGTCAACGTGGGGATGCTGCTCCAAGACGGGCGCGGCGGCAGCGCTCGAGAGAAAGACGATCCTGGCGTACGGGAGGAGACGGCGGAGGGCCGTGGCCACCGGCAGACAGAGGATCTGATCGCCAAGGCCATCGGGTCTGGCCAGCAGGATGTTCATCGCCCCACGACGCTGGGCGAATACCGGGCAGGCATCGCCAGAATCCGTTCGACCGCGGCCAGGACTTCTTCGATCTCGATGGCCTGCATGCACGGCGGCTCGGGGCAGTGCCGGTTGAAGAAGGGACTGGGGGTCCATCCGCAGGGGCAGGGATGTTTCAGGACCTGGTGCCCGCTCCCGGCCGGTCCGGCCCGCAGCGGATCGGACGGCCCATAGAGCGCGACCGTGGGGCGGCCCAGCGCGGCCGCCAGGTGCAGTGGCCCCGTATCGCCGCCGATCACCACGCTGCACCGCCGCACGAGGGCCGTCAGCGTTCCGACTCCCGGAGGCGTCACCACCATGGACCGCGGAATCCTGTCCGCGACGCCGTCGAACAGCTCGCGCTCATCCGGACCGGCGGTCCAGAAGACCCGGACACCGGGCTGTTCAGACAGCCGTTCCGCAACCGTGATGTAGCGGGCCATGCTCCAGCATTTCGCCGGGTGCCCCGCGCCGGGGTGGATCAGCACGACCCGCGCGTGAGGATCGATCCGGTGCAGCGCCCAGAGATCGTGCACCCACCATTCATCCGCCGGCTGCGTTCTGATCTCGAACTGTACCGGGCCGCCCGGCAGGCCGAAGGCCTCCAGGAGCTTCATGTTCTTCTGAACGATGTGAGTCGCCCCGGCGGGAACCGCATGGTGCGTCATGCCCCGGGCGCTGAGAGGCTCCCGGCAGTCTCCGGGCGCAAAGCCGACCCGCACGGGAGCTCCAGTCATCCAGGCAGCCGCGCCGCTCTTGATGAGGCCTTGCGCATCCAGCACCACATCGAACCCTCCCCCGTCGAGCCCTCCCCGGACCTGGCGGCGAAAGCCTCGCAGCTCATTCCAGACCGTCATCCAGCCGCCGCGCCGGATCAGACGCCGCCAGCGCCGGGTATCCACCGCGATGACCCGATCGACTCCGGGGTGCAATCCAGGGACATCCCGGAATCGCTCCTCCACGATCCAGGCGATCCGGGCGCGGGGGCGGGCGGCTTTGAGCGCCGACACGACGGGAAATGCGTAGATGAGGTCCCCCAACGCGCCGAGCTTGACGAGCGCGATGCGGGGTGCCTCCTGCAATCGGAGAGAAACCGGTTCAGGCCTGTTGACCATGTTGTCGTCCCGGAGTCTCGACCCGCCGGCAGCGCGCCCGCTCGACCACATACCGGGTCCCGCACCGGCACCGCGCCCGCCCCCGCACCGGCTCGAGCCGGAGGCCGCACGCGCACATCCAGCCGCTGCGACGCGCGGGGTTTCCGACCATCAGAGCGTGATCGGGCACATCGCGGGTGACGACCGCGCCGGCGCCGATGAAGGCGTGCCGGCCGATGGTCACGCCGCAGACGATCGTGCAATTGGCCCCGAGCGTCGCCCCAGAGCGCACCAGCGTGGGCTTGATCTCGGCCTTTCGGGGCACGGCGCTCCGGGGGTTGATCACGTTCGTGAAGACCATCGAGGGGCCGCAGAACACGAAATCCTCAAGCGTCACCCCTTCGTAGACCGAGACATTGTTCTGAATCTTGACCCGGTCTCCGATCGTGACGTTCGGCCCGATCATGACGTTCTGGCCGATGCGGCAATCGGCGCCGATCCGGCACCCGGCCTGCACGTGCGAGAAATGCCAGATGCGGGTGCCCGGCAGAATCTCGCAGGGCTGATCCACCACGGCCGTCGGATGGATCCAGGCGGGCGCGGTCTCCGCCGGATCCGAAGAGGCTTCATCCGCCAGCCGGACTGCCGCCCCTTCGCGGTCCAACGACACCTGGCTCGCGTGGAGTACCTCCAGCACCCGCAAGGCCTCCCGGCCGTCGGTCTTCGGACGGCTCCGCCGCTCCATGCACTCCACAAAATGACGGCATTCCAGCGCCAGGGGCTCCTCCAGCGGGAGCGGCACCGGTTCGGCCTCCGCGCGCTGGGCCACCGGCACGCGCTCGATCCAATTCACCTGGTGCGGATAGAGCACCAGCTTGTCCTTGGCGAGATCGTCCAGGACGGCCATCTTCCGGTCCCCGATGACCACCAGTTTCTGCTCCTTGAAGGGATGCAGCCAGCTGACGAAGACATGGGCGCGGATGCCGTTGGGAAACGCCAGCGACGTCATGGTCACATCAGGAACGCCCTGCTGGAGATAGGTGCCGCCGCCGGCCTGCACCGTGGATGGCATCTGGCCGACCAGCATCAAAATGGTGGAGATGTCATGGGGGGCAAAGCTCCAGAGGATATTCTCCTCCCGCCGGAACCGCCCGAGATTCAGCCGGGTGGAATAGATGTAGTGAATCTTGCCGAGCTCCCCCGCACGGATCAACCGATCCAAGGCCTCCACGCCCGGATGGTAGCGGAGCACGTGCCCCACCATGAGGATGCGTGACGCGCGCTCGGCCAGGGACACGAGCTCCCGCCCTTCCGCCAGCGTCAGCGCCAGCGGCTTCTCCACGAGCACGTCCTTACCGGCTTGGAGCGCCTGGCGGGCCATGGCGGCATGCCGGGCCGCCGGGGTCGCGATCACCACGGCGTCGAGGCCCGGAGAGGCGAGGAGCTGCTCGTAGGAGTCGAACGCGGGCACCCCGTAGGTCCGGGCGCAGGACTCCAGCGTGTCCCGATGCGTATCGCAGACCGCCTGGAGCACTCCCAGGGCGGAGACATTCCGCACGAGATTCTTCCCCCAGGCTCCGAGGCCGACGCAGGCCACCTTGATCATGGCCGTCCAACCCCCGTCCGGGCGAACATCGGGCCGTCCTGGGCGGCATCCGTCAGAATCCAATCAACCGCCTCGCTCCATCCAGCCGCCACATGGTCCGCGGCGGGGTCATGGGGCAACTCGGCGTCCTCGTGCCGTATGAGCACACTGCGGGCCCCGACCCGCCGGGCGAGCTCGAGGTCGCGCGCCTGATCGCCCACAACATAGGACGCCGCGAGGTCCAGCCCCAGATCCTGCACCGCCCGCTCGACCATCCCGGTCCCGGGCTTGCGGCACCGGCAGCCGTCGTCGGGATGGTGGGGACAATAATAGATGGCGTCCAGCCAGGCCCCGCCAGCTTGAAAGAGCGCCAGCATCTTCCGGTGAATGGCCTCCAGCGTGCTGCCGGTCAGATAGCCGCGGGCGATCCCGGACTGATTGGTCACGACCACGACGCGCGCGCCGGCCCGGTTGAGCCGGGCGACCGCTTCCACGACACCCGGCAGGAGCTCGAGCTCGTCCGGCGTCTTGATGTACCCGGTGTCTTTGTTGATGGTCCCGTCACGGTCCAGAAAGACCGTCAGCCGCCCACGGAAATGCTGAGTGCTGAGTGCGGAATGCTGGATGTCCCGCGTTCTGCGTTCATCGTTCAGCATTCCAAGCTGCTTCGCGGCGGCGGCGTACACGGCCTCGACCGGCACCCGCGTCATGCACCGGTGATCGATCGGACACTCCCGGAGCAGGCAGGGCGAGCAGTCCACCGGCTCACGAATGATCGTATGGGCGGTCCCGGATGGGCCCGTGGTCGAGGCATCCGTCGGCCCGAAGACGGCGACGACCGGAACCCCGAAGGCCGCGGCGATATGCATGGGACCCGTGTCGTTCGTCACAAAGACGCCGCACCGTTTGACCACGGCCATCAGCTCGCGGACCGTGGTCCGGCCGGACCACTCCACGGCCGTGGCCTGCATGCCCGAGGCGACCGCCCGGCCGAGCGCTTCCTCCCCGGGCGCGCCGACGATCACGACACGGACCGGCCGCCCGGCGCCATATCGGGTCACCAGCCGGTCGGCCACCGACCCGAACCGTTCGGGGGGCCAGCGCTTGGCCCCGCCGTACGTCGAACCCGGATTGATCCCGACCACGAAATCCCCCTCGCCGATGCCGGCCTCGGCAAGCCGGCTGGCCATCTGGCGCTCTTCGTCTTCCGCCAGGAAGAGCCGGGGTGGCCCGAGCGGACCGCCGTGCCCGAGGCCGCGGAGCAGGTTTCCATAGTACACGATCTGATGCACGCCTTTCCCCGGTACCGTCACCGCATCCGAGAGCAGAAAGCTGCGGCCGTCGGTGGCGTAGCCGAGCCGGCGGGGTACGCCGCCGAGATACGCCAGCAAGGCTGCTTCGAAGGCATTCTGAAACAGCACCGCGAGGTCGCACTGCATCCGCCGGAGCGCGCCGGCAAGGGTCCATTTGCCGGCGAGGCCGGCATGGCGACCTCGGCAGTCATAGACGAGAAACCGGTCCACGGCGGCATGGCCCTTCAGCAAGTCCGTGATGACAGGCCTGGCGAGGACCGTCACTTCCGCGGACGGAAACAGCTGCCGCAGGGCATCCAGCGCCGGGGTGCACATGACGGCATCGCCGATCCAGTTGGGCACCCGCACCACGATACGCCGCACCGCTCTCGTCGCCTCTTTCATGGCGAGGCCTGTCCGACCCTGAGCGCGGGCGCGTCGTGACCGAGGATCAAACGCTCCAGCCGCTCCCGCCCCTCGAGCACATCGGTCTGGAGCCGCAACGCCCAGAAGTGGTCCTTTTCCTCCACGAGCGGAGCCACCTTCACGGCATCTTTCTCCGTGGTCACGATCAGATCGGCCCCGCACTCCTCGGCCCGGCTCCTGATGCGTCCCAGCTCCCGCGCCGTATACGAGTGGTGATCCGGGTAGATGAACTCGTCACAGACCCTGGCGCCTTCGGCCACCAGCAAGCCTCGGAAAGATGGGGCCTTGACGATCCCGCTGAACAGAACGACCGCCTTGCCGTTCAGGATGCCCATCGGCTCGACGGCGCCCGTGGCCAGATGCACGAGGGCATCGCTGCGGAAGCGGACCCGGATCGGGATGACCGGGACGCCCGTGGCGGCGCGCAGGCGCGCCAGCAGCGGCGCTGTCGTCGAGTCCCCCTCGGCCCGGGTGAGCAGGATCGCGCTCGCCCGGGCGGATGCCGCCAGCGGCTCCCGCAGACGGCCGGCCGGCAGGAGCGCGTCGAGATCCTCCGGCGCCGAGGCGTCCACGAGCAGCAAATCCACATCCCGGTACAGGCCCAGGTGCTGAAACCCGTCATCGAGCACTACACAGTCTAACGGAAACCGCTCCAGCACCCAGCGGCCGAGCCGAAACCGGTCGGCCCCCACCGCCACCACGACGCCCGGGCAGCGCTGGGCGATCAGGTACGGCTCGTCACCCGACTCCGCGGGACTGGCGAAGATCGTCCGGCCGTCCGACACGAGCAGCCGGGCGGCGCGGCTGTGGCGGCGGTAGCCCCGGCTGAGGACCGCCACGCGCTGGCCGCGCTTCCGCAGCATGGTGGCGACCGCGATCACCAGTGGCGTCTTCCCGGTTCCTCCCACGGTGAGATTGCCGACGCTGACCACCCGGCAGGGCAGCCTCCGCTGCCGCAGCCACTGCCGCGCGTACAGGACGGCGCGGGCACGGACCGCCCATCCATAGAGATAAGCCAGGCCACGCCACAGCGGGCGCGCCGCGGACTGCTGCATGCGAAATGCCGAGCGATCGTTCATGATTGGCTCAGGACCGTGCCGAGCAGCTCGAGCGTACGGTCCATGGCCCCCCGATTCCGGTTGACGACTTCGCACGCCGCCCGCCCGGTCTCCTGGAGCAGGACGCGGTTCCGGAGTAGCTTTGTCCCCTCCGTCGCCAGATCCGCGCCGCTCCGCACCTGGATACCGCCTCCCCCGCGCTTCAACTGCTCGGCGATCTCGGCGCAATGATCGGTATGAGGACCGAAGAACACCGGTTTCCCCCACCACGCCGGCTCCAGCAGATTATGCCCGCCGACCGGGACGAAGGTCCCGCCGACGAAGGACAGCACCGCATGGCCATAGACCTGCGACAGCTCACCACGGGTATCCAGGATGATCACCCGCCCCGGCTCGCCGCCGGCCGATCCGTTCCGATTCAGATGAGTGCGGCGAACCGGCTTCAGTCCCGCCGAGCGCACCGCCTGCTCCACCTCCCCCACCCGCTCGATGTGCCGGGGCGCGAGCAGCAACACCAGCGTCGGAAACTCCTTGCGAAGGGCCCGATAGCACGTGAGCAGTTCCTCTTCTTCCACCGGATGCGTGCTGCCGGCGACGAACAGCTCCTCCTGGTCCCGGAGGCCCAAGACCGTGCGGGACGGGCCGGCCGCCGGCTGGTCGTCGGCCGGGCGGTCGAACTTGATGTTGCCGGTGCGGAACACGCGGTCGGGCCGCGCGCCGAGCGCCGTGATCCGCTGGGCATCGCGCTCTGATTGCATCAGGCACAAGCTGAGCCTGCCGAGGATCCGGCCCATGAACGGCCTGATCAGGCCGTATCCCCGGAAGGACCGCGACGACAACCGGCCGTTGACGAGGACGCACGGGATCCCACGCGCGTGGAGGCGCGTCAGGAGATTCGGCCAGATCTCGGTCTCGACGAACAGAAACGCGCGCGGTGCGAGGGTCTCGACGACCCGCGCCACGACCCAGGGAAAGTCCAGCGGCGCATAGCAGTGCTCGGCGATGCCGCCAAGATGCCGCTCGACCGCTTCACGCCCCGTCTCCGTCACCGTCGACACGATGAGGCGGTCTTCCGGATACCGCTGATGGAGCGCCCTGATGAGCGGCGCCATCGCCACTGTTTCGCCCATCGAGACCGCGTGGATCCAGAGGACGGGCCGGCCCCGCCGGCGCAAGGTCTCCGGCAAGAACCCGAGCCGCTGCGCGAGGCCGCGCCGGCACCGCTTTTTCGCCACCAGCGTGAGCACGATCAGCGGCGCGGCGAGGATCAGCGCGATGTTGTAGAGGATCATCCACATCGGCATGACGTGACGCGTGACGCGTTGCACAACATGTCTTTTCCCGTCCCCTGACGCCTCACGCCTTACGGCTCGCGAGCTCGTCGGCCTCGGCGGTCATGCGATTGAGCATCGCTTCAAGCTCCAGGCGTTTGGCCTCAAGCTCAGGCTCTCCCGCCTCGGGAGCAACCCAGAGCGGAGGACCCCAGAGAAACACGCCGCGGCCGTGCGGATAGGGCACCACGAACCGGTCCCAGCTCCGGAAGAGTTTTTTTTTGAGCACCCGAAGGCGAGGGGGACGATCGGGAGCCCGGTTGCCTTGGCCAACTGGAGCACACCGCGTTGCACCACCTGCCGCGGGCCCTGGGGGCCGTCTGGAGTGATCACCAGGTCCACGCCGCTCCGGCCGAGCTCGATCAACTGCCGCAGCGCGGCCACGCCGCCGCGTGTGCTGGAGCCGCGGACCGAATGAAAGCCGAACCGCCGCACCACACGGTGGATCAACTCGCCGTCGCGATGCTGGCTGATCAGGATGTGGGCGTGCTGGCCCCGGTAGGCCAGCGGCATCATGAGCTGCCTCCCGTGCCAGAAGGCGATGATGACCCGTTTCCCCTGGCGATAGAGCGCATCCAGCGGCTCGGTGCCTTCGGAGCGGAGACGCAGGAGCTTCCCGAGAACCCGGATGGTCCAGGCGACCAGGGGGGGCAGGACAGCCAGCTTCAGCCAGTGGCGCAGGCGTTTCATACCGATCACGCCTCCTGAAACTGGATGCTGTAGAGCCGTTTGTAGACGCCTCCCTGCTGCAGCAGCTGCTCGTGCGTGCCGGTCTCGACGATCCGGCCACCCTCGAGCACCACGATCCGGTCCGCATTCTGCACGGTGGACAGGCGATGCGCGATCACCAGAGTCGTCCGGTTCTTCATGAGGTTCGCCAGGGCCATCTGCACCATCCGCTCGGATTCCGAATCGAGGGACGACGTCGCTTCGTCCAGGATCAGGATCGGGGGATCGCGCAGCAGGGCCCTGGCGATGGCCAGCCGCTGCCGCTCGCCGCCGGACAGCTTGACGCCGTTCTCGCCGATGAGCGTCGCGTATCCCTCCGGAAGCCGCTCGATGAAGTCGTGGGCGTAGGCGGACTTGGCGGCGTCCACCACCTGCCCGTCGGTCGCGTCCGCGCGGCCATAGGCAATGTTGTTCCTGACGGACTCATCGAAGAGCATGGTGTCCTGGGAGACGATGCCGATCTGGCGGCGGAGCGACCGCAGCGAGCCGTCGCGGATGTCCCGCCCGTCGATCAGGACCGCACCGTCGCTGGGTTCGTAAAATCGCGCCACGAGACTGACCAGGGTGGTCTTGCCGCTGCCGCTGCTCCCCACCAGCGCCAGCACCTCCCCGGCCCGCACCTTCAGCGAGACCCCCAGCAGCGCGGGCAGTTCGCTGCCCTCATACCGGAAGGTAACGTTCCGGAATTCAAGGGATTGCCGGATCGTAGGCAGGTCTGACGTCGAGACGTCGCGGGTCTGCTCGTTGGCCAGGTCCAGGATGCCGAAGACCCGATCGGCGGCGGACAGGGCCTGCTGGATCGTGTTGTTCGCGCCGGCCAGGCGCCGGATCGGCGTGTAGGCCATGAACATCGCGGCGAGAAACGAGAAGAACGCCCCCGGCGTCATGGATTCGTGGATGACCAGGTAGCCGCCGTACCAGATGATGGCCGCGATCCCCACGACCCCGATGACCTCCATGAGCGACGAGGCCAGCGACGAGACCTGAATCGCCTTCATCGTCGCGCGCTGGTAGGCCTGGTTGCTGGTCTGAAACCGGGCGCCTTCCGCCTCCTCACGGCTGAAGGCCTTGACGATGCGCACCGCCGACAGCGTTTCCTGCAGCACGGAGGCCATGTCCCCGATCTTCTCCTGGCCCCGCGTCGCCAGCCCCCGCAGGCGCTTGCCCATGCGGATCATCGTCGAGAACGACAGGGGCACCACTACGATGGAGACGATGGCCAGCTTCCAGTTCTGGTAGAAGATGACGCCCATCATGGCCACGAACGTCAGCCCCTGCTGGAAGAAATCCTTGAGAACGCCGGCCACGGCGTTGGCCATGAGGTTCACGTCATTGATCACCCGGGACAGCAACCGCCCCGACGCGTTGGCGTCGTGGAACCCGACTGGCAGGCGCATCAGCTGCAGGAAGAGCTCCTGGCGAACGTCGGTGATGACCCGGTTCCCGACGTAATTCATCAGATAGTTCTGGGCGTAGCCGAAGACGCCCTTCAGGACGGATACCCCGAGGATGACCAGCGGCAGCACCACCAGCATGACGTGGTCCTTGTTGATGAAGATGTCGTCGAGGACCGGCCGGACCAGCCAGGCATAGACCCCGGTGAACGCCGCCACCAGCCCCGAGCACAGGAACGCCGCGCCCAGCCGGAAGCGGTACGGCCGCAGATAGCCCAGCAGTCGAAGGAACAGGCTCATGCCCGGCACTCCCCCAGCACGGCCGCGGCGGCTCGTCTGGATGCGCCGGGCTCCCCGAGCGACCGGCGCACCGCCCGGAAGGCCGTCCGCATCTCCTCGGCCGCCGACTGGTCGGACAACAGGCGCAACGCCTGCTCGTACATGCGTCGTCCCGTCGCTTCCCGCTGGATCAATTCGGGGACGATCTTGCGACCCGCCACGATGTTCACGAGCCCGATGCACGCCACATTGATGAGGGCGCGGGCGATCCAATAGCTGAGCCACGGGAGCCGATAGGCGATCACCATCGGGGTCCCGATCACCGCCGCCTGCAGCGTCGCGGTCCCCGAGGCGACCAGGAGCACATCGGACACGGCCATCACCTCGTTGGGCTGGTCCCGCACCACGCGGGGCGTGACGCTGCCGGGGTGCGCCAGCGACGCGATGAGCCCTTCATCGAGGGATGAGGCCTGGGCCACGACCGCCTCCAGGTCCGGATAGACCCGCTGCAGCCGCTGCACCGCCTCCAGCATCCCGGGCAGCAGCGCGCGCACCTCTTTCTCCCGGCTGCCGGGCAGCAGCCCGATCACCGGGGCCTCTGCGGGCAGCCCCAGGCGCTTGCGGAGCTCGACTCGATCATAGGATGGAGCCACCATGTCTAGCAACGGATGGCCCACGAAATCGCAGGGAATCCCGGCCTTCCGGTACAAGGCCTCTTCAAAGGGCAGGATCACGATCATGCGGCGCACGGTCGCGGCCAACTGCCGGATGCGTCCGGGGTGCCAGGCCCAGACCTGGGGGGCGATGTAATAGACCACGCGGTGTCCGGCGCGCGCCGCCACGCGGGCGACGTTCAGGTTCAGGCCGGGATTGTCGATCAGGACCACGGCATCCAATCGCTCCGCCCGCAGGAACCGCCGGAGCGCCAGGTACGTCCGCGCGACGGCGCGGACCTGCGCGAAGCCCAGGAGGCCGATCACATCCAGGCGCTCGATCCCCCGGATCAGCTCCACGCCGGTGGCCCGCATCCGGGCTCCGCCGACGCCCAAGAGCGTGGCGTCGGGCCGGAGGGCCCGGATCGCGGCCGCAAGGTTGGCGCCGTGCATATCGCCCGACGCCTCACCGGTGACGATGAGAATACGGGGCATGGTCCTGAACGTTACGCGCGGACGACTCGACGCAGGAAACGGGAGGCGGTTCGACCGGCAGGCGGCCGTTCACGGCGCGCGGAATTCACCATGGCGGCGGAGAAACTCGTCGATGGCGCGCAACACGCGATGGGCCAGGTCAAGCGCCGCCGCGCCCTGTTCACCCGAGACCAGCGGGCGCTCGCCGGTCGCCACGGCGCGCACGAACGCCTCGAGCTGCAGCTTGAGCGGCTCATCGTCTCCCCCCCGTATCGGCTCCGTTTCAATCTCGGCCCGGCCGGCCGTTCCGGTGCGACGGCGGCAGAGAACGCCCTGACGGGTCTGATAGTCCACGGACAGGTACAGATCGCGTTGAAACAGGCGCAGGCGCCGCATCCGGGTCGTCGACACCCGGCTGGCCGTCAGATTCGCCACGCATCCGCTCCGGAAGGAGATGCGCGCGTTGGCGATGTCGATGTTGGGCGACAGCACGGCGACGCCGGCGGCGTGCACCTCTTCGACGGGGCCGGGCTCGAAGGACAGGACCATGTCCAGGTCGTGGATCATGAGATCGAGGACGACGTCCACGTCGGTCCCGCGCTCGATGAAGGGACTGAGCCGGTGGCATTCGATGAACCCCGGGGTCTTGACGTAGGACCGCACCGCCCGGATGGCCGGATTGAACTGCTCGATGTGACCGACCTGCAACGTGCGCCTGGCCTGCCGCGCCGCCTCCACCAGGTCGTGGGCTTCGGCGACTGTCACGGCGATGGGCTTTTCCACCAGGACGTGCACGCCGGCGGCGAGACAGCGCTTCGCGATCGGGTGATGCGCAGCGGTCGGCGCGGCGATGCTCACGGCGTCCACCTGCTTGAGCAGGGATTCCAGGTCCGGGAACACCCGCGTGCGGTAGCGGTCGCCGATCGCGCGGGCCCGCTCGGGGTTGATGTCCGTCACGCCCGCGAGGACCGCGCCCGGCAGCTCGGCATAGAGCCGCGCGTGATGCTGGCCCAGGTAGCCCACCCCGATGACGCCCATGCGGACCGGCTTGCCCACGTCCTTCACCTCTTGAGCCCGACGATCGCGATCCGGGCCTGCGCCGCCAGGCGCAGCATGTCTTCCCGGTCCAGGAGCACGCTCCGGTCCGCTTCGAGCGCCAGGACCGAGGCCTTGACGGACTGCATCGTCTCGATGGTGGCCGGTCCCACGGCCGGCAGATCGAACCGGAGGTCCTGCTGCGGCTTGCTGCGCTTGACGACCACCGCCCCCTCACCGACCAGCGTGCCGCCCCGGCGAATCGTCTCGTCGGTGCCTTCGACCGCCTCCACCGCGACCACGACGCGGTTCTTGATCACCACGCACTGGCCGATGTCCAGGCGCCCGATCTCCTTGGCCACTTCCCACCCATACTGCACGTCCTCCCACTGCTGCTTGCCGGGACTGTGCTTCGTCAGCACGCCCTCCTCGGCGAGGAGCCCCTGCAGGCCGAAGGTCGACTCCCGGATCTGAATCCCCTCTCCCTCGAGCTCCGCAGCGATCTCTCTGAGGATGGCGTCGTCCTTCCACCGCCGGAGGCGGGCCGCCAGCGCCAGCGCCCGGAGGTCCGGACGGACGGTCGTGAAGAGATCCGAGAAGACATGGGTCTTCTTGATACCCCCGACCATGACGGCCTGGCGGACGCCGTCAGCCTTGAGGGCCTGAATCAGCCGGTTGAACTGCCCGATCTTGACCCAATGGATGCGCTCGACGTGCTGCTCCAGCTCCGGCGCCGTCTCCCCCTCGTGGGCCACCGCCGACACGCTGTAGCCCAGCCGGCGCGCATTCTGCGCAAAGATGATCGGAAAACGGCCATTCCCGGCGATGAGGCCGATCCGCTCGCCGGTCGCCACGGCCCGACCGTCATCGCACCTGTCATCAGCTTTCGTCTTCATCCTCATCCGTGCTGGACCGGCAAATCCCGCGCTTCGACGTCTCCATAAAGGCGACCATCTGCATGACGTCGGCATTGTCCTTGAACTCATCGCGGGCGAGCTTGATCGCCTCCGCCATCCGGTGCCCGGAGCGGAACAACAGCTCATAGGCGCCCTTCAGCTGGACGATCCGCTCGTGGGAAAAGCCGTGGCGCTTCAGGCCGACCGTGTTCAATCCGTACAGCCGGGCGCGGTAGCCTCCGGCGGCCCGCAGGAAAGGCGGCACGTCCCGGCCCAAGGCCGAGCAGCCGCCGATCATCACATAGGGGCCCACCCGGACATACTGATGGATGCCGACGAGCCCGCCGATGATGGCGTGGTCTCCGATCGTGATGTGCCCGGCCAGGGAGGCGGCGTTCGCCATGATCAGATGGTTCCCGAGATGGCAGTCGTGGGCGACGTGGACGTAAGCCATCAGAAAACTGTGATGCCCGATCGTGGTGATGCCGCCGCCGAAGGCGGTCCCCCGGTTCACGGTGACGTATTCCCGGAGGACCGTGTCGCTGCCGATGACGACCCGCGTGGGCTCCCCCTGGTACTGCAGGTGTTGCGGCGGCGTCCCGACGGACGCAAAGGGGTACAGCTGGCAGCGCTCGCCGATCTCCGTCCAGCCTTCGACGTACACATGGGCAAACAGCTGCGTGCCACTGCCGATCTTCACATGCTCGCCGACCACGCAGTACGGCCCGATGCGGACGTCCGGCGCGATCTGCGCCTTGGGATGCACGATGGCGCTCGGATGTGCCTCCACTACGACCTCCGCTGTCCCGGCTGCCCGACGAGGCTCGCGTGTCCGTCCTTCATGCCGATGTCCCCGGATCGAGGGACGAGGCGTGCGTGGCCCGCGCCTGGTCGACTTTCTCGTCGGTGACCATGGCCGTCAATTCGGCCTCGCAGACCAGATCGCCTTCCACGAAGGCCTTGGCCTGCATCCTCCAGAAAGGCGGGCGCCGCTTGAGCACCTCGACTTCGAACCGGAGCTGATCCCCGGGGATGACCGGCTTGCGGAACTTGGCCTTGTCCACGCCGGTGAGGTACACCACCGGGCACCCGTTCGGGGGGACGGACTTGAACGCCAGCACGCCGCCGACCTGCGCCATCGCCTCGAGGAGCAACACCCCCGGCATGATGGGTCTCCCGGGGAAATGCCCCTGGAAGAAGGGCTCGTTGACCGTCACGTTCTTGATGCCGACGACGCGGCGGTCTATTTCCAGATCCAGGATCCGATCCACCAGGAGAAAAGGATAGCGATGGGGCAGCATCGCCCGAATGTCCACGCACTCCATTTTCGCCATCGCAGGCTCTCCTCGGCGACCGACCCGTTTCCCTTACTTGTTCCGGCGATCGAATTCCTTGATAATCTGGTCCGTCAGGTCGATCGCATCGTGATGATAGATGACGATCCTCAGGGTGGCTTCATTCCCCTTGTCGAGCACCGCCGCATACCCGTTCTTCTCAGCCACGGCCGCGGCAGCCTCATCGATCTTCTTCTGGTACTCTTCGGCCATCTCCTTTTGCTTGGCCTGGATCTCGCGGTTGAAGTCCTGGAGTCGCTTTTGATAGTTCTGCAGCTTGGCCCGGAATTGTTCCTGCTTTTCCCGCTTGCTCACTTCGCTGAGCGAGGACTCCTGGCTCTTGAGTTCCTTCTCGAGCTGCTTCAGCTGTTCGTCGTCGGCCATGATGATCTTTTGACGGCTGGCGGAAAACTCCTTGATGCCGTCGAGGGCCCGCTTCCCGGCCTTGGTGCGCTCCAGCACGGTCTGCGGGTCCATCACGCCGATCTTGATGCTCTCCGCAGCCAGGCTTGGCACGAGGCCGAGGACCAGGAAGAGCACGCCAATGCCAGCCATCCGTGAGCCAGTGTGCGTCATCGCTTCCTCTCTTCGTTCGCGATTCACCGGTGCAACCGCCCAAGCACTCGTCACAGGGCGCCCTTGTTGAATTCTTCGATCACCTTGTCGGTGATGTCCAACGATGCGTCATTGTACAGCGTCGGGCTCCCCCGTCCCTTCTCCACGACGACCGCGAGGTGCAGTTTCTGCGCTAAGCGGCCGACTACCTTTTCGGCGCGTTCCCGGAAGGCCTCGAGCACTTCCTTTTGTTTCTCCTGCACCTCCCGATTCATCTCGTTGGCCTTCTGTTGATATTCCATCATGCGGCGCTGGAATTGCTCCTCGCGGTCCTTTCGTGCGTTGGCGCTCAGGACGGTGGCCTGCTTGCGGAGATCGTCTTCCATTCTCTGCAGGTCTTTCTGCTCGAGCTGGATCAACTCCTGGCGGTTCTTCATGAACGTGCCCAGCGATTCCCGGGCCTTCTTGCCGGCATCGGTTTCCCCGAACAAGCGCTGAAAATCCACGACGCCGATCTGCGCGGCGGGTGCCGGAGCCGCGGCGGACTGGCCGGGTGAGGCGCCGGCGCATCCGGCGAGCGACACTAGGAGTCCCACGACTGCCATTCCCCGAAGCCGCGAGCCCGGAGCGTGCTGCATGAAGTTCATGGTGCGATTTCTCCTGCTGGGTTAGAACAAGGATCCGACCGAAAACTCAAAGACGGTTTTCCGCTCGCCGGTCAGTGGCGCAAGATTGTACCCGTAGGCGACCCGCAGCGGCCCGAAGGGGGAAATCCACCGTCCTTCGATTCCCGCTGCTCTCCGCAGATCGGCGATGTTCACACGCTCATTGTCGTCATAGCCTTTGCCGTAGTCAAAGAACAGGACGCCGTTCAGCTTCGCCTCGGCGGAAATCGGAAAGATGAAGTCGTTGTTGAAGATCAGCTGCTGCGATGCGCCGGTCAGCGACCCGCTGCTCGTGACCGGGCCGGCCCGGCCGAACACGAACCCGCGCATGGTGGCGATACCGCCGACCATGAACCGCTCGGTGATGGGAATGGGCCGGCCCTCAATCCCGCTCACATTTCCGTAGCGGACCCGCAAGGAGTACCGCGTATCGAAGATCACCGGCTGGAACCCGGCTAGGTCGAGATTGAATTTATAAAAGCCGTTCGTGCCGCCCAGTTTTGGTGAAGCAAAGTCGAATCCCACGCTTGCCCGAGTGCCGGTGCGGGGGTCCAGGAAATAGTCGCGGGTGTCGCGGGTGATGACCGAGCGGAACCCGGTCGTGGACTGTGTGCCGATCTGTTGCAGAATGAAGGCCGGCGCGTCGCTCTGGGGATCGGAGAGCTTCAGATTTTCGCCTATGATGCTGAAATTCCCCGAGGTGTACTCCGAGAACCACCGCCCGAGCGAAATGCTCAACCCCGTCTTGTCCTCCGAGTAGGTCGTGAAGTTCGTCTGCGTCCGGTACACGTCGCCCTGACCCGAGGTCATGGAATCGAAAATGTAGGGATCACGGAAGGAAATCAGACCGATGGACCGGCGCTCGCCGAGCTGGCCGCGGACCCGCAGCGTCTGGCCACGGCCCATGAAGTTCCCCTCCGTGATATCGGCGATCGCCACGAACCGGTCCAGGGTGCTGAAGCCTCCGCCGACGCTGAACGAGCCGGTGGGTTTCTCCTTGACCTTGACGTCTAGGTCGACCTTGTCCGGCTCCACTTGCTTCGGCAGGATTTCGACCGTCTCGAAAAAGTTGAGGTTGTTCAGCCGCTGGAAGCTCCGCTTGAGGGCGACGGTGTCGATGATCTCCTGCTCGTTGAACCGCAGCTCGCGGCGGATTACGTTGTCGCGCGTCTTGTCGTTGCCCGTGATCCGGATCTGCTTGATCCGGATCAGTTCGCCCTCCTTGATATGAAACACGATCGCCGCGGAGCGGGACGGATGGTCCGGCGTCACGGCCGGGTTGATCTCGGTGAAAGCATAGCCTTTGGCGCCGTAGGTCTCGGTCAACCTGGTCATCTCATCCCGGATCTTGGCCCGCTGGAAAATCTCGCCCTTGGCGATCTTCAGCCCCGCCCGCAGCTCCGCATCCTCGAACACCGTATTGCCGCGGAACCCCACTTCGCTGACCGTGTACGGCTCCCCTTCGACGACCGTGAAGGTGACGATGAACCACTTCTTGTCCTCGGTCAGCTCCACGGTCGGCAGGCTGATCTGGCTGTTGAGGTAGCCTTTGTTCAGGTACACCTCGCGGATGCGCTCCACGTCGTTCGGCAGCTCTTCACGCTTCAACACGCCGGCATCCGTAAAGCGCGAGATCAGGAAGATCCATTCGCGGGTGGCCATCACCTTCAGCAGTTCCTTCTTCTTGACGGCCTTGATGCCCTCGAAGTGCACCGTCTTGATCTTGGCCCTCGTGCCTTCCTTGATGAAAAAGGTCAAACGCTTCCGATCTTCCTCCAGCGAGAGGATGATCGGGATGACCTCGGCGTTGTAGTAGCCGTCCTCCTGGTAGACCATCCGGATTTTCTCGGCGCTCTCTTTGGCCTGCTGCTGATCCAGGAACGACTGGTTACGGATGGTGATCTTTTCCCGGAGCTTGTCTTCGCTCAGCTCCTTGTTGCCGTCAAATACGATCTCGGAGATGAACGGCTTTTCCCTGACCACCAGGGCCACGGCGACTCCACCGGGGACCGGTTCGGTCTCGGTCTGGACATCCTCGAAGAATCCCATTTCATAGATCTGCCGGATCTGTTGGCGAATGGACTCTGCGGTGTACGGGTCGCCCACTTTCAGGGTGACCCGCCCCCGGATCGTCGTTTCTTCGATCCGCTTGTTTCCGCGTATCTCAATGGACTTGATCCTCTGCGGAGCATCCTCGCCATACAGAAGAGGGATGTGGGAGAAAAACAGCGAAACCGCGAGCGCCAGCACGAGAAAAACAGGACGATCCCCCAGCCGTCTGCTCACCGTGGCCTTTCGGTTTGCATGGCCTCCAGCCACACGGCAGGAAGATCCAGACCGGAAGTATGAAGCCCTGGCAGAGGAAGAGCCGTAACGATGCTCCGTGGTTGCCGGTATGGGTGCATGAACCCTGACCTCGTGACCCCATCGCAGACCGGGGTCTTCCCGGGTCAAAAAGGTGCGGCCCGAAAAATCGCGGAAATTATATAGACCGAGAGAGGTAATGTAAAGAAAATCTCTCGTGATTTAGAGGCCCTGCAGACAGTGGCCAGCCCCTTGCGTATCCTTGACATTCCGTGAATTCCTCCCATAGTATCCCTTTCATGTCGCGGATCAGGAAAGCGATCATTCCCGCCGCGGGACTCGGCACCCGATTTTTGCCCGCGACCAAGGCGTCTCCCAAAGAGATGCTCCCGTTGGTCGACAAGCCCTTGATCCAATACGCGGTGGAGGAGGCCGTGTCCTCCGGCATCGAGGACGTCATCATCATCACGGGACGCGGGAAGCGGGCGATCGAAGACCATTTCGACCGGTCGTTCGAACTGGAGGAAAATCTCAAAGGAAACGGCAAGGCCCAGATCCTCAAGGAGATCCGGCGCATCTCCGAACTGGCCAACTTTTGCTACATTCGACAGTCTCAGGCCCGCGGGTTGGGGGATGCCGTGCTGTGTGCGCGCCATCTGATCGGCAACGAACCCTTCGCGGTCATTCTCGGTGACGAGGTGATCGATGCCCGGGTGCCCGCGCTGGCCCAATTGATCCAGATCTATGAAGAGCGGAACGCGCCGGTGCTCGGGGTCAAAAAAGTCGGTCGGTCCGAGGTCAGCCGTTACGGCATCATCTCGAGCAAGCGGGCCGGCCCGGGGCTGCACCAAGTCCAGGACCTGGTGGAGAAGCCGGCTCCCGAGGATGCGCCCTCCCTGTTTGCAGTCATCGGCAGGTACGTCCTGTCTCCGGACATCTTCCCGATCCTTCGCCGCATCTCTCCGGGAAAAAACGGTGAAATTCAATTGACCGATGCCCTCCGACTCCTGGCCAGAAAAGGGCCCATGTTTGCCCATGAAATTCAGGGCCAGCGCCACGATGCCGGCGAGAAGCTTGGATTCCTCAAGGCGACCGTTGAGTTCGCGTTGAAGAACCCGTCCCTTGGACCTCAGTTTTCGAAGTATCTCAAGCAGATCCACCACCGTCTGGGATAGTCTGCACATGACGGCGTGGTCGTGATCGTGCAGCGCACACGCCAGAGAAACGACCCGAGACCGACCATGGCTTCCGAACAGAGCGAACGCGACCCCCAACAGACTCAGAACATCGAGGTCCCCGAGCAGCTTCCCTTGCTGCCCGTGCGGGACATCGTCGTCTTCCCGTACATGGTGCTCCCGCTGTTCGTCGGCCGGGAGATGTCGATCAAGGCGATCGAAGCGGCCCTTGCCGGCAACCGGATCATCTTCCTTGCCACCCAGAAGGCCCTCGACGTCGAGAACCCGAAGCCGGAGGACATTCATGATGTCGGCACCATCGGCATCATCATGCGCATGCTGAAGCTGCCGGATGAGCGCATCAAGATTCTCGTGCAGGGCATCTCCAAGGGGAAGGTCCAGGAATACATCCAGACGGATCCGTACTACTCGGTGAAGATCGCCAAGATCGCCGACACCAAGTCGACCTCGTCCTCGCTCGAGTCCGAGGCGGTCATGCGCACCGTCAAGGAACAACTCGAGCGGATCGTCAGTCTCGGCAAAGTCTTGATGCCGGACGTCATGGTCGTGATCGAGAATCTGGAGGAACCGGGTCGGCTGGCGGACATGGTGGCCTCGAACCTCGGGCTGAAAGTCGAGGTCACGCAGGAAGTCCTAGAGATCGAAGATGCCGTGGCCCGCTTGAAACGCGTCAGTGAGATCCTCGCGAAAGAGGTCGAGGTCCTCTCCATGCAGCAGAAGATTCAGGCCGAAGCCAAGGGGGAGATGGACAAGACCCAGCGCGAGTACTTTCTGCGCGAGCAATTGAAAGCGATCCAGAAGGAGTTGGGCGAGCTCGACGAGCGCGCCGAAGAGGTGGCCGAGTTTCGCAAGCGGATCAAAGAAGCCAAGATGCCGGACAAGGTCCTGAAGGAGTGCGAGAAGCAGATCAAGCGCCTGGAGAAGATGCATCCCGACACCGCCGAGTCCGCCACGGTCCGCACCTACCTGGAATGGATGGTGGAACTTCCGTGGAGTAAGAAGTCCAAGGATAACATCGACATCAAGGCCGCAGCTAAAGTCTTGGATGAAGATCACTACGATCTGGAGAAGGTCAAAGAGCGCATCCTCGAGTACCTGGCGGTGCGCAAGCTCAAGGACAAGATGAAGGGTCCCATTCTGTGCTTCGTCGGACCGCCGGGAGTCGGAAAGACTTCGCTCGGAAAATCCATCGCGCGGGCCCTGGGCCGCGAATTCGTCCGGATCAGCCTGGGAGGAGTCCGGGACGAGGCGGAGATCCGCGGGCACCGCCGGACCTACGTCGGCGCCCTGCCGGGCCGCATCATCCAGGGGATCAAGCAGGCCGGGACCAACAACCCCGTCTTCATGATGGATGAGGTGGACAAGGTCGGCATGGATTTTCGCGGCGACCCCTCAGCCGCGTTGCTGGAGGTCCTCGACCCCGAGCAGAATCACGCCTTCAGCGATCATTATCTGGGCGTGCCCTTCGACCTCAGCGAGGTGATGTTCATCACCACGGCGAATCTCATGGATCCCATCCTGTCGGCGCTCCGGGACCGGATGGAGATCATCGAGATCCCCGGCTATACCGAGGAAGAAAAGCTGGGCATCGCGCAACGCTATCTCATCCCGCGCCAACTCAAGGAGCACGGCATCACGGACGCGCACATCCGGCTGACCGAATCTGCGCTCCGCCAGGCCATCTCGCACTACACGCGGGAAGCCGGCGTCCGCAACCTGGAGCGCGAAATCGCGAACGTCATGCGCAAGGTGGCCAAGAAAGTGGCCGAGGGGAAGGCCCAGCAGTACATGATCACGCCCGGTAATCTCCATAAATATCTCGGCGTGCCCAAGTTTCTGCCGGAGGAAGAACAGGAAAAGGACGAAGTCGGCGTGGCCACGGGTCTGGCCTGGACCGAGACCGGCGGCGATGTCCTGTACATCGAGGCCACGGTCATGAAGGGCAAGGGGCAGCTCACGCTGACCGGCCACCTGGGCGATGTCATGAAAGAGTCTGCGCAGGCGGCCCTGAGCTACGTACGGTCGAGGCAGCGGCTGCTGGGCATCAATCCCGATCTGTTTGCCAAGACCGACATCCACATCCACGTCCCGGCGGGGGCCATTCCGAAGGACGGCCCATCCGCCGGCATCACCATGGCCACGGCCCTGGGGTCCATCCTCTCGAACATCCCGGTCCGGCGGGACGTGGCCATGACGGGGGAGGTGACGCTCCGGGGGCGCGTGCTGCCGATCGGCGGGTTGAAGGAAAAAATCCTGGCGGCCAAACGCGCCAAAATCTCGACTGTGATCCTTCCCAAGCGGAACAAGAAGGATCTCGAAGAAATTCCCAAGCATCTGCTGAAGGGTACCCAGTTTGTCTTCGCGGAAACGATGGAGGATGTCTTCAAGGCCGGGCTCCGGAACCTGCCGGCGGGGCTGACGAAGACCCGGAGCGCCCGACCGATGCGATCACGGCCCAAGACCGCGCAGATCGAGAAATCAAGGCGCCCACATCGACCCCGGCCGTTGGCTCCTACCGTCACACCCCCGCTCGCCTGAACGATGCCGTCCCGTTCCTCACGGAATTCGCTCGCCGAATTCGGTGAGTTCCGGCTCATCAAACGGCTGGCCCGGCGGTTCGGCCGCACAGGCCGTGCGGTTCTGTGCGGGATCGGGGACGATGCCGCGCTGATCCTGCCCGCTCGGCGACGGGCGCTGGTGCTCACGACCGACCTGCTGGCGGAAGGGATCCATTTCGACCGCCGCATCGCCCGGCTCGAGGATGTGGGATACAAGGCCGCCGCCGCGAACCTCAGCGACATTGCCGCCATGGGCGGCGTCCCGCAGTACCTGCTCGTGGCGCTGGCAGTGCCTCCATCGAGCGGAGTACATGAGGTCGAGGCTCTCTATCAAGGGCTGATGGATGCGGCCCGCGCGCACGGCGTGGAGCTGGTCGGAGGGGACACCTCGGCGTCGCGGGCCGGCTGGTTCATCAGTCTGACGCTTGTGGGCGCGGTCGAGCCCCGGCTGGCCTTGACCCGTTCGGGGGCACGGGTAGGAGACTTGGTGTATGTGAGCGGGACCCTCGGCGATTCACGGGCCGGGCTCTCGTTGCTGCGGCGCGCGGCCGGAGGCTCCGGACGGCGTCTGTCCCGGGTGCATGCCTCCTATCTTGCGCGGCGACACGGGCGACCCACGCCGCGGGTGACGCTCGGGCGTTTGCTGGCCGTGCGCCGACTGGCGACCGCCGCTATCGATCTCTCGGACGGCCTCTCGGGCGATGTGGCCCACCTGTGCGCGCAGAGCGGGGTGGGGGCGGAGATCGAGGCGACCGCCCTGCCGCTGTCTCCGGCGGCCCGGGCCTATGCGGCCGCCTGGGGGATCGACCCGATCCGGCTGGCCTTGGACGGTGGAGAAGACTACGAGCTCTTGTTTACGGTCTCTCCCCGCCACCGGGCGGCCGTGCGCGCGGCGGCACGGCTCACCAAATGCCGGGTATCCTGCATCGGAACGGTCCGGCCGGAGCGCTTCGGCCTCCGGCTGAAGCGCGGGAAGGGCGCCGAGCGCCTGGTGCCGCACGGGTATCAGCATTTTCAGGCCAGGCCGTGACTGAGGGCGGACGATGTCGCGCATCCGATCCCTCCTGAAACAAGTCCTGCATCTGGAGGAGCCGCCGCACCGGACCGCCTTGGCGTTCGCTCTCGGCGTGTTCATCGCGTTTTCCCCCACGTACGGGCTGCACACGCTGAGCGTCGTCTTTTGCGCCTGGGCGTTCCGCCTCAACGCCGTTGCCTTGCTGGCCGGATCGCTGATCAACAATCCCTGGACCGTGGTGCCGATCATCGGCGCCACATTCTGGACGGGCTTCTGGCTCCTCGGCGCACCCGATACCGCTCCCGTCAACTGGAGCATCCCGGACCTCAGAGCCCTCTATGAACAGGTCATCCCCTATGCCGCGCCGTTTCTGCTCGGGGGGCTGACGCTCAGCCTTGCGGGAGGGGCGCTCGGCTACTGCCTCGCCTACGTCTTCGTCTCGCAGCATCGGCACAAGCTGCATCGCCATGCTGTGAAGGACGGCCAGTTGCCCCCTGAATCGGTGTGAGCTAAGATGGCCCCATGGGCTCCCGATGACGCCGCGCTCGCACCCCAGTGCCCACTATGACGGGTCGGCGCTGATCGCCGATCCGATCCATGAATACATCTCCTTTACCGTTCCTTACTCCAGGCCGGACTCCGCCGAACGCACTGAGAAGGACCTCATCGATTCTTCCTGGGTCCAGCGCCTCCGCTCGATCTACCAGCTCCAGAGCGCCCGCTGGGTCTACCCGTCCGCGGAGCACAGCCGCTTCCAGCACTCGCTGGGCGTCATGCATGTCGCCGGCCGCTTTGCCCGGCACCTGTACCCGTCCTTGGCGAAGGTCGTGCCGGACGTGCCGTCCCTCCACTATATCGAGGAGCTGCTCCGGGTCACCGCGCTGCTCCACGACATCGGGCACGGACCTTTCTGCCATTTCTTCGACGAGAACTTCCTGGAGGAATTCGGGCTGACACACGAGCGCATCGGCCAGGTGATCATCCGCGAGCACCTGGGGCCGACCATCCGCAAGATCCGCCGCAGCCCGTCGGGCGAGTTCGCGCCCGGCGAGCAGCTCGATCCCGATCATCTCGCCTTCCTGATCCTCAAGGATCCCGACAAGGACAGCCAGCGTTATCCCAAGTGGCTCGCCTATCTCCAACCGGTCATCGGCGGCATCTACACGGCCGACAACCTGGATTACGTGCTCCGGGATTCCTACATGTGCGGGGTGGCCGTGGGCCCCGTGGACCTGACCCGGCTGATCCATTACACCCTGATCAGCCCGAAGGGGCTGACCATTCACCGGACCGGCCTCCCGGCGCTCCAGATGTTCCTGAACACCCGCCTCTACCTCTACTCCAACGTCTACTATCACCGGACGACCCGCGCCATCGACATCCACCTCCGGGAGATCTTCCACGACACGATGGCCTTCATCTTCCCGCACAATCCCCTGGACCGGATGGACGAGTACCTCCATCTCACGGACTGGTCGCTCATCGAGACCGTGCGGCATTGGCCAAACGACAAATCGAAGCGGAAACGGGCCTTGGGGCAGGAGTGGGCGCGGATCCTGGGCCGGAGCGTCAAGTGGAAGATGGCCTACAACGCGCTGCTTCCGACGCGAGGGGATGAACGAGGCCGGACCTTCATGGACCGCGAGACCCTGGAGCGACGAATCCGGCAGGCCCTTCCTGCCCCGCTCAAGCATCTCGAATTCCGGGTCGATATGGCCAATCAGGACCCGCGCCCGGTGAACCTGCTCAATATGGGGGAGTTCCAGATCTACGTCTATGATCCGGCGACGCAGCAGGTCTCAAAGGAAGCGCTCAAGGAATTCTTCGACTACCTCCCCGCCCGGATCGTGCAGCTCCGCATTTTCGCCAAAGACCATCGCGCCGACGCCGACCTCGCCCGCGCCGCCGAGAAAGTCCTGGGGTCGGACGGCCACAGCGTCAAGACGAACGTGTAGGAAGTCCCGGCGGCCCCGGAGATCAGTTCCGCGTGACCGGCCTCGGGGTGGACATGATGTAGTTGGCGTCCTGATTGTCTTCCCAGACGTCCCCTCGTCCCGACAGGCTCCACCCGCGCAGATGCAACGCGGCCAGCGTCGGCTCCGGACCGGGCTCCGCATCGCTCGGCCGGTCGTCGGTGACCCGCCCGACCACGGTCAGCCGGGCCCAGGTGCGGTAGCTGTACGAGAAATCCTGCGGACGGATGACGATCCAGTATTGGCCGGCCTCAGCATCCCGCGGCGAGAGCAGTTCGTGGGGCCTATAGTCCTCATCGAGGGGGCGATTCTTCACCAAGAGCCAGATCTTCTCCCCGTCCAGATGCTGCGCCACCACGACCCCGCCCAGGATCACGACCTTGCCCTGGTAGGCCTGCAGATTCTTCACCAGACTCGACAGCGTCACGCCGGGCTGCGCCTGGCGGATGTACTTCTCGGGGATCGGCTTGCGGACGCACGCGGTCAAGACGACCAAGCACAGGAGAGCCGATAAGAATGCCGTATGAACGAGGAAACCCGACTGTCTGGCCATTGTCATAGTTGCGTCCTCCTCAGGGCACGATGAAACTCTGCGGCAGCGGTAATTGCAGCAACGAATAGGGATTCACCCGGGACCCGTTGAGCCGGACCGCCCAGTGCAGATGCGGTCCCGTCGCCCGGCCGGACGCCCCCACTTTGCCGATCCGCTGCCCGCGCTTCACCCGCTCGCCATCCTGAACGGAAATCTCGGAGAGATGAAAATACATGGAATACAGGCCGAGGCCGTGATCCAGCACCACGCCCTTGCCGGAAAAGAAATGATCCACCGTCATGCGGGCGATCCCGTCGTTGGTCGCCAGGACGTCGGTCCCCAACGGGGCCGAGATGTCCTCGCCGTTGTGCGGGCTGCGGGCCTGGCCGTTGATGATGCGGACCCCGCCGAAGGCGCCGGAGGACGGCCCTTGCAGGGGCTCCACAAACCCGCCATGCCAGAAGCGCTCCGGCGAGACCACATCCAGAACGGTGCGCACCTGCTCCTGCTCGGCCTTGACCCGGACGAGATGTTCTTCGTCGAGGTCGACCATCTCCCGGGGCAGGTGCAGGCGCTGGACGGGGTACCGCTCGCGGATCACCAGCACGTTGAAGCTCAGCTCGCGGGTCCCGCCCGGAGACTTCACCGTCACCCGCAGCTCGTGCGTGCCGGGCACCTCCTGCATATCTAGGCCCAACAAGCCGAGGAACGCCGGGGAACGCTCCGCGTCGGGCGTCTGTCCGGACGACTCGCTGAAAAACGGGATAGTCCGTCCGGCAAACCGTCCCGTCACGGAGACGACACCGTCCGGGCCCGCGCCGGTCGGCACTCTGACGAGCAGGACCTCGCCCTGCTTGCCGCTGAACTGGCCGTCGACGCCCCGGCTCCCCGGCGAGGTCCCGGGCAGCGGGTCGACTGGAAAGATCGCGGCCAGCAGGATCACCAGCCCCGCCATGACGGACCCGGGGCGCATCAGCCCCGTCATCGGGACGCTCATCGGTAGAACCTCGGGCTTGCGACCTGCGACAGCAACTCCTCCACCCGGCGGTTGACGGCGCTGAAAGGGTCCATGCACAGGATCGTCTCCTCCCAGTATCCGTTCAGCTTGAGGTAGGTCCAGTCGACCGTGTAGGAACGGTTCTTCGCGCGGGCAAAGCGGATGAAGTCGCCCCGCACCTTGGCGCGGGTGGTCTGGGGCGGCACGGACATGGCGCGCTGCACCACTTCCTCATCGACGATCTTTTCGGTCATGTCCTGGGCTTCCATCAGATAGTACAGGCCGCGGGTGCGCTTGACGTCATGGTATTGGAGATCGATCAGGAAGACGCGGGGATCGTCCCACCCGCAGCCTTTCCTGTCGATGTAGGATTCGATCAGCCGCTTCTTGCCGACCCAGTCCAGCTCGCGGGCGAGCTGCATGGGGTCGTCCTCGAGCCGGTCCAGCACCACGCTCCATTTCGTGAGGACCTGCTCCATGACCGGATCGGGAGACTGGGCGCTGAGATAGTCGTACGCCCGCTCTAGGTACACGCGCTGGATCTCGATGGCGCTCATCTGCCGGCCGTCGTCGAGCTTCACCTTTTTCTTCAGGGTCGGATCCCGGGAGATCTCCCGGATCGCCTTGACAGGGTCCTCCAGCTCCATGCCGCTCACCGTGTAGCCGTCCTCGACCATCGACAGCACCAGCGCCGCCATCCCGACCTTCAGAAAGGTGGCCACCTCCGACATGTTCGAATCGCCGACGATGATGTGCAGCCGCCGGTATTTCTCGGCATCCGCGTGGGGTTCGTCCCGGGTGTTGATGATGCTCCGTGACGAGGTCGTGGAGGAGGACGTCTTTTCGTGAATGTGCTGCGCCCGCTGCGAGACGAAAAACTGGGGCTTTCCAGAGACTTTGAGGACCTTGCCGGAGCCGGAGAAGATCTGCCGCGTCACGAAGAACGGGATCAACTGCTCGGTCACCTTCCAGAAATCCACGTCCCGGCGCATCAGGAAGTTCTCGTGGCAGCCGTAGGTGTTGCCGAGCGAATCGGTGTTGTTCTTGAAGATATAGATCTCCCCGGAGAGCCCTTCCTCACGGAGGCGCTCTTCGGCCGCGGGCAGACAGGCCTCCAGCAAGCGCTCGCCGGCCTTGTCGTGGACCACGAGATCCATGATGTTGTCGCATTCCGGCGTGGAATATTCCGGGTGGCAGCCCGTGTCCTGGTAGAAGCGCGCCCCGTTGACCAGGAACGCGTTCGAGGGCCAGCTGTTCGGAATCAGCCCTTCAAAAATGTACCCGAGCACTTTCTCGATCGGGAGGTAAATCCGTCCGTTCGGCGAGAAGATCAAGCCGTATTCGTTCTCCAGGCCGAAGATGCGGGGCTTCATGGCAACACCATGTCCTCGATGGCAGGATACACGGGGACCGGCGCTTCTTCAAGACTGCGGAGGATTCAGGTCAGGAGCTGGCGGGACTCGCCGGACGGAATGCGTCGAAACTTTCGGCCCGAACGGGTTCGGTCGAGCACGGCGATTTCAAGCCCTTCGGGGGGGAGCTTCTGATTGGTCACGCTCTCGAGCGCCGAGACACACATGGACAGGGCGACGTTCAAGCCGGGCGCCTCGCCTTTGTACCGTTCCTTGAGGAAGACTTGCAGCGCCTCGGCCCGCCCGCCGATCGCCGCGTACCCCCGCTCGTCGAAGATGCTCCCATCGAACGAGATGCGGTAGAGTTCGTTGGGACGGCCGGCTCCGCCGACCTCCACGACGAGGATCTCCACCTCCAGCGGTTTGAGCTCCTGGCTGAAGATCGTCCCGAGCGACTGGGAATAGGCGTTGGCCAGGGACCGGGCGGTGACGTCTTCCCGGCTGTACATGTACCCTTTCAGGTCAGCGTGGCGAATGCCGGCTTTCCGGAGATTCTCAAATTCACTGTACTTCCCGGCGCCGGAAAACGCGATGCTGTCGTAGATCTCGGAGATCTTGTACAGGGACACGCTGGGATTGTCCGCGACCAGGAGCACGCCGTGCTCGTACTCCATGGCGATGATGGACCGGCCTTTGGCGATGCCTTTCTTGGCATACTCCGCCTTATCCTGCATCATCTGTTCCGGCGAGACGTAATACGGGAGCGCCATGCTAGGACATGCTCCTGCGTTCCTCGATGAGCGCGGCATAGGCCGTGGCGATCCGCGGCTCGTCCACGTCCACGATGCCCGTCTGGCTGACGATCTTCGCGGAGGGGTAGATGCCGCGCACCAGGTCCGGCCCGCCGGTGCCGACATCCTCTTCGGCCGCGTTGTAGAGCGCCAGCAGGGCCAACTTCAGCGCGTCATCTTCCGAGAGGTCCTTCCGGAAGTGCTCGCGCATGGTATTGCGGGCATCCTTCCCGCCAGACCCGATCGAGTGGTATTCCGATTCCTCGTAGCGCCCCCCGGTGATGTCGTACTTGAAGATGCGGCCTTCCCCGCGCCGCAGATCGAACCCCACATAGATCGGGATGACGATCAGGCCCTGGAAGACCATCGGGAGGTTCGCCTTGACCATCTGCCCGAGCTTGTTGGCCTTCCCTTCGCAGGAGAGCTGCACGCCCTCCAGCTTCTCATAGTGCTCCAGCTCCGTCTGGAAGAGCTTGGCCATCTCGATGCAGGGTCCGGCGGTCCCGGCGATGGCCATCGCCGAGTGCTCGTCGATCCGGAAGACCTTGTCGATGCGGCGCCCGGCGATCTGAAACCCCTCGGTCGCCCGGCGATCCCCGGCGATGACCACGCCGTTCCGGCACTTCAAGGCCAGCACGGTCGTGCCGTGCGGCGGGGGCGGCAGCTGTGAGGGCAGGAACGCGTCGCGGGGCGGCGAGGCGGCGGGCCAGTCCCGGGCCGCAGGCATCAGGTCGGGGCGATGCCGCACCAGATAGTCGAAAAAGCTCGACCCGGAGTCATCGGAAAACAACGGCACGTCGCTTCGCCTCCTTCGAGCTGACAGAGGGCATGATCATGTGATCCCCGCGGCGGCGCGGGACTGTCGGAGGGCGCTCAGGCGCTGAGCGTGGAAAGCAAGGCCTCGGCCGAGTCCGATCCCTCCAACAGCTCACGTGTCAGAGACTCGGTCCCGCGCAGGGGTTCCATCAACGGGATCTTCTTGATCGTGGTATTGCCGACATCGAACAGAATCGAACTCCAACTCGCGGCGTAGACCGCCCGGGGGAACTTCTTCAGACAGGCGCCTCGGAAGTAGGCCCGCGTCCCGGCCGGCGCCGTCCGCTCCGCACGCGTCACCTCCTGGTCCTGCAGCAGCCGGTCGATCAGGTTTCCGCGCTCCAGGGTGTAGTACACGCCGCGCTCGGGCCGGATGTCGTGATACTGCAGGTCGAGCATCGAGATCCGCGGGTCGTTCCAGTCGCATTGCTTGCGCTCCCGGTATGAGAGCAGCAGGTGGCGCTTGGCGACCCAGTCGATCTCCCGGGCCAGTTGCATGGGGTCCTGCTCGAGCCGGTCGAGCATTTCCTCCCAGCGGACCAGCACATCCTTGGTGCTCTGCGTCAGCTCGTGGCAGGCAAAGAAGTCCTGGGCCGCTTTCAGGTAGTCTCGCTGGATGCCGATCGCCGAGGTGACGCGACCATCGGCCAGCTTCAACGTCCCCCGCATGTCCAGGTCCCGGGAGATGTCCTTGATCGCGCGAACCGCATCCTCCAGCTCCAGATTCGGGAATTCGAATCCTCCTTCGAGCAGATCGAGGACGATGCCCATGGTGCCGATCTTGAGATAGGTGGACAGTTCCGCCATGTTCGCGTCGCCGACGATGACGTGCAGCCGCCGGTATTTCGCCGGGTCCGCGTGGGGCTCGTCGCGGGTGTTGATGATCGGGCGCTTGACCATGGTGTTCAGGTCCACCAGGCACTCCACGAAGTCCGCACGCTGTGAGATTTGATAGTCGGCGGGGCTCGCCTGGTTCTCCGCCCCCACCTTGCCCGCGCCGGCGAAGATCTGGCGGGTCACCAGGAACGGCAGCAACACGCGCACGATACGCTCGAACGGGACCGATCGAGCCAGCAGATAATTCTCGTGATAGCCGTAGCCGTTCCCTTTGCCGTCCGTGTTGTTCTTGTACAGCACGAACTTGTCCCCGCCGCGGGCCTGGGCGAGGGCGCGGAGGCACTCCGCGGCGATGAGCTGGCCCGCCCGTTCATACGCCACGACCTCGCGGGGGCTGGTGCATTCTGGCGTGGAGTATTCCGGATGGGCGCCGTCGACGTACAGACGCCCGCCGTTGGGCAGCAGCTTGTTGAGCAGGCGGTTGTACTCGGGACCCGGTCGCTCCCGCTCGCCTTCGACCTCGAACCCGCGGACATCGAGCAGCGGATTCTCGTTCTCGTAGTCCCAGATCGTGTGCGGAGCCGGCAGGTGCGGGTAGTGCCCGATCAGCTGGAGGGAGTTCGAGACAGGATCGAGGGCCTCGGCGTCCTTGGCGGCGATGCCGAATTCCGTTTCCGTCCCGATGACGCGCGGCGCGATCACGTGTGGCAATCCGTAGGGTGCAGTCAAAAGTAATGTCCAGTGCTGATTGTTTCAATCCGCCTGGACTCACTCGAACCTGCGGTGATGGTCCGGACGTGGATGATTTTCTCCCCTTTTTTGCCGGCAATCTTGGCCCAATCGTCCGGATTCGTGGTATTCGGCAGGTCCTCGTGCTCTTTGAACTCCTCCCGGATCGCCCGGATCAAGTCATCCGCCTTGAGACCCCGTTCTTCAGACGCGATCGCCCGTTTGATGGCATATTTCTTGGCCCGGGCCACGATTCCTTCGATGAGCGCACCGCTGGAAAAATCCTTGAAGTAGAGCACTTCCTTCTCGCCGCTCGCATAGGTCACTTCCAGGAACCTGTTCTCCTCGGACATGGAGTACATGTTCTCGACGGTGAGCCCGATCAGCCGGTCTGCCAGCGCCCGGCGATCGCCCCCGTGGCGCTCCAGCTCCTCCGCGGCGTACGGAAGGTCCGGAATGACGTACTTGGAGAAAATATCGCGGGCGGCGGCGGCATCCGGCCTGGAGATCTTGATCTTGACATCCAGCCGGCCGGGGCGGAGCACCGCCGGGTCGATCAGATCCTGCCGGTTGCTCGCTCCGATCACGATCACGTTGCGCAGGCGCTCGACGCCGTCGATCTCGGACAGAAACTGCGGGACGATCGTCGACTCCACGTCCGACGAGATCCCGGTACCGCGGGTCCGGAACAGGGCGTCCATCTCGTCGAAAAAGACGATGACGGGGTTCCCCTCCGCCGCCTTCTCCTTGGCCTTCTTGAAGACCTCCCGGACCTGGCGCTCGGACTCGCCGACGTACTTGTTCAGCAGCTCCGGCCCTTTGACATGCAGGAACAGGCTGCGGATTTCCTTGCCCGTGAGGTGCCCGAGCTTTCTCGCGATGGAATTGGCGACCGCCTTGGCGATCAGTGTCTTGCCGCAGCCCGGCGGCCCGTAGAGGAGCACGCCCTTGGGCGGGCTCAGCTTGTGCTCCGCGAACAGTTGCGGGTGCAAAAAGGGCAGCTCCACGGCGTCCCGGACCTGCTCGAGTTCCTTCTCGAGCCCGCCGATGTGCTCGTAGCTGATGTCCGGGACCTCCTCGAGGACCAGTTCCTCGGCCTCGGACTTGGGCAGTTTCTCGATGACATACCCCGAACGGGGATCGTACAGAAGATGATCACCGACGCTGAGCCGCTCGACCAGGAGCGGCTCGCCGAGCTCCGCGACTTTCTCCTCGTCGAAGTGCAACGTCACCACCGCCCGGTTGCCCTCCAGCAGGTCTTTCAGCCGGACCACTTCACCCTGCTGGTCGAAACCGCGGGCCTCGATCATGTTGAAGGCCTCGTTCAGGATGACCTCCTGCCCTTTCCGCAGCTCCTTCACCTTGATCGACGGATGGAAATTCACCTTCATCTTGCGTCCGGCCACGTACACCGTCGCAGTCGAATCCGGGTTCAAGCCGGAGAAAATCGCGTAGGAGGACGGCGGCGCCGTCAGCTTGTCCACTTCCATCCGCAGCGCTTCGATCTGCGCCTTGGCCTCCTGCAGGGTCGCGGTCAGCTTCTCATTGTGCTTGTGCGCTTGCTCCAGCTGGTACCTGGACTGGTGCAATTGGCGCAACTCCTCCTCCATGGACCGGATCTGCACCCGCAGTTTGTCAAGCTCGCGTGCGGCTTCGTCGTTGCGTTTCACGGCATCTCGATCCGATAGACGGTCGGTCAGGTGTTTGACGGAATCCTTCAGCGTGCTGAAACGACCCGGGTCCTTCTTCGAGTCGGCCATCTCACGGAATCTCCGGATTCTCGCATCGGGATTCTATCATCGAAGTCCAGGACGGTCAACTGTCACGGCTCGTCCAGACCGCCTCTGGAGCGGTCTCGCAGGCTGTGTGCGCATCACGGCTCATGGGAGAATTCTGCAACAAGCGCCGCGGCAAAAATATCCCTCATTGGTTCGAATCGCGAACGAAGGACGAGCAAGAAAGAAGGGGGGACACCAGGGCTAGGGGGCCTCGCGCAGCGCCGAAAGCAGCCGTTGGGTCGCATGGCTGACGCTCGGCGCGCTCAAGATCGACGAAATGACGGCCACACCAAACGCACCGGCATGCCGTACCTCAGGAACGCGCTCGGCCGTGATGCCGCCGATCGCAAAGACGGGAATCCTGGAGCGGCTCGCTGCTGTTTCGACCGGACTGAGTCCGATCGGCGCGCCGTAACGTTCCTTCGACGAGGTGCGATAGATCGGCCCGAGGACCGCGAAATCAGCGCCCTCCGATTCAGCCCGGAGCACCTCCTCGGCCGAATGCGCCGAGGCGCCGATCAACGCGCCCGGCCCGAGCATCCGGCGGGTCACCGAGACCGGGACGCTGTCCGCGCGCAGGTGAACGCCGGCCGCCGCAAGCCCCATGACCAGATCGGTCCGGTCGTTGATGAGGACGGGCACTCGTCGCGCTCGGGCGAGCTGTAGCAGCTCTTCGGCCATGCGCATGAGCTCCCGCGTGTCCAGATCCCGCTCCCGGAGCTGCACGGCCTCGAGCCCGGCCTCGAAGGCTTCACGGATGAGCGGGATGAGCGGGCGGCCGGCGGTCTGCTGCCGATCGGTCACGAGGTACAGCCGGAAGTGAATGCGGGGCATCACGGAGGAGCAAGGGGTGAGGGGTGAAAATCAAGAAAGTCTAGTCATCACGCCTGACGCCTTACGGTTCTAGAGCATTCCTTCGATGGGGCTGCTGGCCGTGGCGTACAGCTTGCGCGGGATCCGTCCGGCTTTGAAGGCCAGCCGGCCGGCCTCGACCGCGTACTTCATCGCTTCGGCCATGACGATCGGATCCCGCGCGCCCGCGATGGCGGTGTTCATCAGGACCGCGTCGCAGCCGTATTCCATGGCCAGCGCGGCATCGGAGGCCGTGCCGACGCCGGCATCCACGACGATCGGCACCTTGATGAGCTCCCGGATGATCTTCAAGTTATACGGATTCCGGATGCCGAGCCCTGAGCCGATCGGCGCCGCCAGCGGCATGACCGCCGGGCAGCCGATGTCGACCAGTTTTTGCGCCACGATCGGGTCATCATTCGTGTACGGCAGCACGACGAAGCCTTCTTTGACGAGAATCTTGGCGGCTTCGACCAGGCCGGCCGTGTCCGGAAAGAGCGTCCGTTCGTCTCCGATCACTTCCAGCTTCACCAGATCGGACACGCCGGCCGCCCGGGCCAGCCTGGCGTAGCGCAGGGCATCGTCCACCGTGTAGCAGCCGGCCGTGTTCGGCAGAATCGTGTATTTCTTCGGGTCGAGGTAATCGAGCAGATTCTCCTTGGAGCGATCGGTGATGTTGACCCGGCGGACCGCCACCGTCACGACGTCGGCGCCCGCAGCGTCGATGGCTTTCTTGGTCTCGATGAAATCCTTGTATTTCCCGGTGCCGACCCACAGGCGGGACCTGAACTCCCGGCCGGCGATGACAAGGCGATCGTGATCCATGTTTCCTCTACGGGCGTCCGCCGCCGATAAACCCGATGATCTCGACCCGGTCGCCGTCCTGAAACGCCCGACGCTCAAACTCGGCACGCTCGAGGATCTGCAGATTCAGCTCGACGGCGACCCGTTCGGGACCGATGTGCAGGTCCTGGAGCAGCTGTCCCACGGTCGTGCCGGCAGGAAGCGAACGCGGCTCCCCGTTCATCTGGATGTGCACCGCCTTGTTGACGCCGAGTGGAGCCATTGCACCTCGCCAGTTGTCGCCCGAAAGGCATCCTACCGGAGCCCTAAAATCGTTGTCAACACAGCGTATCTTCGATATGGTGACGCCGGGCGCCGCCCGCCATACGGTGACGATGATGAACCATAACACGGCCCTCGCCGAGCTGTTTCGATCGATGGCGCAGCTGCTCGCCGCCCGCAAGGCCAATCCCCATCGCGTACGGGCCTACCGACGGGCGGCCGAGGTCCTGCGTGACTGGCCCGAAGACGTGGCGGCGGTGAGTGCGCGCGGCAAGCTTCAGGAGATTCCGGGCATCGGCAAAGAGCTGTCCGGCAAGATCGAAGAGTTCCTACAGACCGGCAGGATTCGCACTCACGAGGACCTGAAGGTCCCGTTGCCGGACTCCATCGCCGGCTGGACGGCCCTGCCAGGCCTCTCGGAGTCCGTCGTGGACTATCTGTATTTCCGGCTCGGCATCCGGACCTTGAGCGACCTAGAGGCGCTCGTGCGCTCTCATCTTCTGCGCACGCTTCCCGGCGTCAGCGCCCCGGAGGAGGAGCTGCTGGCCGCCCTCCGGAGGCTGGCACAGTCGACCCGCCCCCCCGGTTCCGGCGATTCACGCCCGGCTTCTTAGAGCGGCCGCAGCTCCTTGAAGATCCTCCAGGTCTTCAGCAGCTCGATCGCCTTCTGGAGCTGGATGTCGTCCTCGAGCGGCGTCTCGCCGGAGTCGCTCAAGGCACCGTTCGGCTTCGGAGCCGGCGGCGTGGCTTCCTTGGCTTTGGGCGCCGCCTCGGGTTTGGGAGCCGCCGCTTCCCCTTCTCCGGCCTTGGCCACCGCGACCGGTTTGGGCTTCACGACGATGTCGGGCGCAATCCCGGTCGTCTGAATCGAACGCCCCTTCGGGGTGTAATATTTGGCCGTGGTCAGCCTCAACCCCGATCCGTCCGCCAGCGGGACGATCGTCTGCACCGAGCCCTTGCCGAACGTCTGGGTCCCGACCACCAAGGCCCGTCCCCAATCCTGCAGCGCGCCGGCCACGATCTCGGAGGCGCTGGCCGACCCCTCATTCACCAGGACGATCATCGGGGTGTCCTCGCCGGGTTCCTTGGCGCGCGACACGTACTCATCCTTTCGCCCGTCACGCCCCTTGATCGAGACGATGAGCTTGCTCGGCCCCACGAATTGCTCCGACACCTCCACGGCGGAGGTCAGGAGGCCGCCCGGGTTGTTCCGCAGGTCCAGAATGGTGGCCTGGGTCTTCTGCTCGCGGTACTTTTTCAGGACGCGGCCGAGGTCCTTAGCGGTCGACTCCTGAAACTGCGTCAAGCGGACATAGCCGATATTCTCGTCGATGACCTTGGACTTGACGCTCTCGATCTTGATGATGTCGCGGACCAGGGTAAAGATCAGGGGATCCGGCGTGCCGTCGCGCTGGATGGTCAGGGTCACCTTGGTCCCTTTCGCCCCGCGCATCCGCTGCACCGCGTCCAGGAGGGTCAGGTCCTTGGTGGTCTCGTCGTTCACCTTGACGATGAAATCCCCGGCCCGGATGCCGGCTTTCTGCGCGGGCGTGCCCTCGATGGGGGCGATGACCGCCAGGCGGTTGTCCTTGATGCCGATCTGGATCCCGACGCCCCCAAACTCCCCCCGGGTCTCCACCTGGATCTCCTTGTACATCTCCGGCGTCATGTAGGCGGAATGCGGGTCCAGCGTGGCGAGCATGCCTCGGATGGCCCCCTGGACGAGGTCCTTGGGTTTGACCTCCTCGACGTAATGCTTCTGGACCTGGGAGAGCACCTCCGCGAAGGTCTTCAGCTCCTCGTAGGTTTCGGTGGCGTGGCCGGTCCGCTCCCATCCCTTGCCGACGAGGATGCCCACGAGGAGGGCGAGGACGATCATGAGTCCCGGATACCACCGCTTGCGATGTCGTTCCCAGTCCATAGCCTTCTTCCTTTCCGTTGACTGTGTTACCGTCGTTTCGCCAGCCAATGCAGGGGGTCCACCGGTTCGGCCCCGTCGCGCAGCTCGAAGTAAAGCGTCCCTTCGCCGGTCATGCCCGTGTCTCCCGTCTCGCCGATGACCTGCCCGGCCTGGACATGATCGCCCACTTTGGTCATGAGCTTCGAGGCGTGCGCGTAGAGGGAGAAGAAGCCATCGGCATGATCGATGATGAGCAGCAGGCCGTAGCCTTTCAGCCAATCGGCGTAGGCCACGGTGCCGGCGGAGACCGCCTTGATCGCGCTCCCTTCAATGGTCCGGATTTCGATCCCCTTGCGCTGCACATACGTATTGAAGGTCGGGTGCTTCTGCCGGCCGAAGAACGTCACGACGTCTCCTTCCGCAGGCCACGGCAGCGTCCCCTTGAAGTGGCCGAGGCCGAGGCCGGCCTTCGGCCGGAGGGCGGCGGCCTTTCGTCGCTGCTCGAGGGACCGGAGGAGCGTGTCGACCCGCGCGGCGGAGCGCTCCAGCTCGGCGACCGCCCGATCGTAGAATTCCTTCTCCTCGATCAGCTTGGCCAGGAAAAGGTGTTTCTGCTTCTTGATGCCGCGGATCTCTTCCATCTTCTTCTCAGTGTGCTGCTTGAACACCAGCATCTGCTCACGGGCCTCCACGCGCTGACGCTCGACCTGGGAGAGCCGCTCCACATCCGTGCGGTACCCGTCCATCAATTCAAACTCCCGTCTGGAGACCGTGGACAGGTACTGGTAGCGGCGCTCCAGGTCGGAGTAGCTCTCGGCCGTCATCAGCCCCTTGAGGTACCCGAACCGGCCTTCCATGTACTGCACCCGCAGGCGCGTGAGGATCGACTTCCGCCGGTCGCGAAGCCTTTCCCGGAGGTCGGCGATCTGCTGGTTGATCTCCCCCAGCTCGCGATCCTTGTTCTTGAGCTGGCGGTTGATCTCCTGGTGCTCCCGGCGCCGGACCATGAGGCGGTCGTCGAGATCTTGCATGGCCTGCAGGACCGAGCCCTTCTTCTTTTCCGTCTCGTCGGCATGGGTCTTGTTTTCCCGGATCTCCTCCTTCAGCTTCTCGAGCGTGCGCCGTTCCCGCTCGATCTTCTGGGAGAGCGGATCGCTCCGGTCTTTGCCGGCCTCCGCCACGCCGCCGGGCGCCGCCAAGAGGACGGCATATCCGGCGAGCACCAGCCAGACTGCAGGCCGTCTCACCTCGGCTTCCTCAGCTCGACCACCGAGACCAGGCTGCCCGCGCACCCCAGCACCAAGCCGCCGAGCAGGAGCAGGATCCAGAACGGCGGCGGCAAGAAGTTGAAGCCGGCCGGCATCCCCAGAAGCCGCCCCGGGGAGACCATCTGCAGTTTAACAAACTCCACGCCTCCCTTGAGCATGGCCAGGGCCACGGCGGCGCCGACGGCCCCGAGCATGGCACCCTCCAGGAGGTAGGGAATGTTGATGAACGCCCTGGTAGCTCCGATGAGACGCATGATCTCGATCTCATCCTTGCGAGCATAGAGCGTCAGCCGGACCGTGTTGGCGATGATGGTCATGGATGCCACCGACAGGATCATGCCCACGGCCAGCGCACCCAGCTCGAAATACCGCACCAGCCCGGCCAGGCTCTCGATCCAATCCTGGCTGTATTGGACCTGCGCCACACCGGGGAGCACGCTGAGGCGCTCGCTGAGCCGCTTGACGGCCTGGGACGACCGGTACGCCGGCGCGACGGTCACGACGAGCGACGCCGGCAACGGATTCTCCCCCAGCCCGTCCAAGAGATGCTGCTCCGCCGGAAACTGGGCCCGAAACTCCGCCAGGGCCTGCTCCTTGGAGATGTAGACGACGGAGGCGATCTCCGGCTCGCCTTTGAGGCGGTGCTGCCAGTCCGCGACCGCTTTGGCCCCCTGATCCTCCACGAGATAGACGACCACCTTGATCTCATTCTGGAGCGACCCGGCCAGTTCCTTCAGGTTGACGTAGAGCAGCAGGAAAACCCCGAAACACATCAAGGTGAAGGCCATGGTGGCCACCGCGATGAGGGTCGTCGCCCGGTTGATCCGCAAGTTCAGGACCGCTTCTGTCAGAACGTACCGGAGCCGTCTCATCCCACCGGCTCGTATTCCTGGGAGAGCCGTCCATCCTGCAGGCTGACGAGGCGTCCCTTGGTCTGTTCGATGACGTGCGCGTTGTGGGTGGCGATGAGCACCGTCGTTCCCCGCTGGTTGATGGCCTTGAACAGCTCGACGATCTCCGACGCCAGGGTCTCGTCCAGATTGCCCGTCGGCTCGTCCGCCAGCAAGATAATCGGGGTATTCACGAGCGCCCGGGCGATGCAGGCGCGTTGCTGCTCTCCGGCAGAGAGCATGGCCGGCCGGCTGTCCTTCTTCTGCTCGATGCCGACGGCTTTGAGGGCGTCCGTGACCTTCCGTCTGATCTCGAACGGCGTGGCTCCCTGCACGATCAAGGGCAGCGCCACGTTCTCGAACACGCTTTTCTTGGGGAGCAGGCGGAAGTCCTGGAAGACCATCCCCATCGTCCGCCTGAGATAGGGGACATCGGCGGGCCGGAGCCTGGCGATATTACGATTCTGCACCAGGATCTGGCCGTCATCGGGGGTCTCCGCGCGGGAAATGAGCTTGAGCAGCGTCGTCTTGCCAGCACCGCTGGGGCCGAGCAGGACGACGAATTCGCCCTTCTCGATCTGCAGCGTGATGTCCAGCAGGGCCGGACGCTTGTCGTAATACTTGGAGACATGGAAGAGCTGAATCATGGGTGACGGCCTTCACGGCCGGCGTGACGTGAGTTTACCACCTGAGGTCCTCGCCGGGGACCTCAAATGCGTTTTCGATGTGCTCCAGACCGTCCGGCTTGGCCAGCCCGCCCTGGCACAGGATCACGTCGAACCGGCAGGGCAGGTCCGACAGCCGGCGTTGGGCCAGATATTGGGCGGCGAGCCGCACGAGCCGGTTCTGCTTGCGGTGATCGACTGCATAGGGCGCCCCGCCGTACGCCGTCGTCCGGCGGCTTTTCACTTCGATAAACACCAGGCTGTCGGCCTGCCGGGCCACCAAGTCCAGCTCCCCCTGAGGAGTCCGGACATTCCGCCCCAGGATCCGATAGCCCTTGCGGCGGAGAAACCGCTCGGCCTCCGACTCCCCCGCCCGCCCGAATACCTGTTGCTCGCGCATCACTGACCTCGGCCGCCTCACTCAGACACGGCCCGCTCACCGGGCTCGCGGGCGTCCGCAGACTTGATCCTCCTTATTCGTCGGGTCGCGGACCTCGCCGGCGTCCACAAACGTGACGGCCCCGGCCGCCTCACCGACTCGGCGGCACGCCTAAACGTGATGCGCGTTAGCCCTCGCATCAGACGCCCCACAACGGCCGGAAGCTCAAGCGATGCAGCTCACATGGCCCCTGCGCCGCGAGCCGGTCCAGGTGCTGGGGTGTGGCGTACCCCTTGTGGCGGCCAAACTGGTACGACGGAAAGCGGTGGTGAGAAGCCCGCATCAGCTCATCGCGGCTGACTTTGGCGATGATCGACGCGGCCGCGATGGACGTCGAAAACTCGTCGCCGTGAATGATCGCCCGCTGCGGCAGACGGACGAACGGAATCGTCAGGGCATCCACGAGCAGGAAATCCGGAGAGGGGGTCAGGGCATGGAGGGCCCGCCGCATGGCGAGGCGTGTCGCTTCCAGGATGTTCAGCCCGTCGATCTCGCGCTCGGTCGAGAGCCCGATACCGATCCCGATCGCGCGCCTGAGAATCTCCACATACAGCCGTTCGCGCCGGCGGACGGGGACCTGCTTGGAATCGTTGAGTCCGGGGAGAACGCACCGCCGCGGCAGGATGACCGCTGCGGCCACGACGGGGCCCGCGAGCGGCCCGCGGCCGGCTTCGTCCACCCCGGCAATCCACCGGTATCCGCACCGGCGAGCCTCTGACTCAAAAAAGTCCGTAGGCTCCACGCGGCCGTGACTCCTTGCTAGGTCTTCTCCGCAGTCGCCAGCTCTCCGGTCTCCGCCCCGGCCTCGCTCTTGCCCCGCGTCCCCGGCTCCGCGACCTTGGTCTCGGCGAGATATTCCCGTTCCGCGACGCGGGCCATCTTGCCCTTCTTGGCCCGCAGATAATAGAGCTTGGCCCGCCGGACCTTGCCCTGGCGGACCACGTCGATCCGGGAGACGACCGGCGAATGGACGGGGAAGATGCGCTCGACGCCGACCCCGTAGGAGATCTTCCGCACGGTGAAGGTCTCCTGATTCTGCCGGCCTTTGCGGGCGATCACCGCCCCTTCAAAGACCTGGATGCGCTCTTTCTCGCCCTCGAGCACCTTCACGTGGACCCGGACGGTGTCGCCGATTTCAAACGGCGGCAGATTCTTCTTGGCCAGCGACCGTTGGAGCCGCTCCAACCGATTCATAGGACTACCCCTCCTCCCCGCTCCGCCGACATGCGTCGTATTCGTGCGTGTTCATCCCGGACAGCACCCGTTTCTCTTCTTCGGTGAGCATCCGCTCCTGCAACAGATCCGGGCGCTTCAGGTAGGTATTGCGGAGCGCCTCCATCCGACGCCACTTCCGGATCGCCTCGTGATTGCCCGACAGGAGAACCTCCGGCACGCGCAGCCCCGCCACCTCGGCCGGCCGCGTGTAGTGCGGATGGTCGAGCAGCGAGTCCATGAACGACTCCTGCTGCACCGAGTCCGGATCGCCGACGACCCCCGGCACGAAGCGCACCGCCGCATCGATCATCACCAGCGCGGGCAGCTCGCCGCCCGTCAGCACGTAGTCTCCGATGGAGATTTCCTCGGGCTGGAGCCGGAGCCGCACGCGTTCGTCCACCCCCTCGTAATGCCCGCAGAGGAACACCACCGTCCGGGACTCCGCCGCCAGCTCCCGGGCACAGGGCTGCGTGAACGGCCGGCCCTGCGGGGACGGCATGATCAACCGCACCGCGGCGTGCTCCGCCCGGAGACGCTCGACGGCCCGGAGGACCGGATCCGCCTTGATGACCATCCCGGCCCCGCCCCCGTAGGGCGCATCATCGGCCACCTGATGGCGGTCGAGCGTGAACTCCCTCAGGTTCAACACCCGCACCGCGAACAGCCCCTTCTCCTGGGCGCGCTTGAGCATGCTCTGCTCCAGCACCGGCCGGACCATGTCCGGGAACAGGGTGACGATGTCACACCGCAACATCCTTGTCCTCCCAGAGCCTTTCCATCCGGCGCACGGTCATCACCCCGGCCCGCACATCCACGGCGGCCACCGCCTCTTTGGTGCTCGGAATCAGGATCTCGCGCGACCCCCGCCGGACCACGAAGACGTGGTTGCTGCCGGTCTCCAGGATCTCCTCCAGCACGCCCAGCTCGCCGCCGTGCTCTTCGACTACCCGCAACCCGATCAGATCCGATTCGTAGAACTGCCCTTCCGGCAAGACCGGAGACTGAGCCCGCGGAATCTTGATGAACCCGCCTCGAAACGCCGCGGCCTCTTCCGGCGATGTGAAGCCCTCGAATCCGATGATAAAGAACCCGCCGCTCTCCTCCCGCACATGAGTCACGGCGCTCGTGAACTCGCGTCCCGACGGCGCCACGAGGGTGGCCGTCTTGAGACCCGCCAAGCGGCCGGGCACATCGCTCAGGGACCGGACGCGCACCGCACCCTTGACGCCAAACGGCTTGACGATCTGCCCGACCACGACGAGCTCGGAGGTCCGGGCCAGGCGGGGCTCCGTCACCGTGCGGCCTTGGCCTGTTTCGAGGCCTCGAACTGCTTCCAGATCCCGGTCCGCCGCAGGAGCGTCCGGACCGTGACCGAGGGCTGGGCGCCCTTGCCGAGCCAGTCGAGGACTCGGGCTTCCTTGAAGCGGGTCCCGGCCGTCTCCTTCAGCGGATCGTAGGTCCCGACGACCTCCAGGTACCGGCCGTCCCGAGGCTTGCGCGAATCCGCCGCCACCACTCTGAAAAACGGCCGCTTGTGCCGGCCAGCGCGCGTCAGGCGCAGATGAACTGCCACGTGTCCTCCTTTGAAGCTGTCAGCGTTCAGCTTTCAGCTATCAGTTTAATGAGTAAGACGTTGCTCGGTTTAATCAGCCAGACTCTGCTCTGAGCTGACCGCTGAATGTTGACAGCTCATCGCGCCTCTCACATCGACCGCAACAGCTGGGCCAGTTGTCCGCGGCCGCCGCCCGCCGTCAGGGTCTTCATCATTTTCCGGGCGGTCAGAAATTGTTTGATGAGCCGGTTGACGTCCTGCACCGTGGTGCCGCTGCCCCGGGCGATGCGCTTCTTGCGGCTGCCGTTGATGATCGTGTGGTCGCGCCGCTCCTTCGGGGTCATGGAGTCGATCATCGCGGCGACCCGCGTGATCTCCCGCTCCGGCACGCCGCCCAGGTCGTTGACCTGACGACCTCCGGGCAGCATGCCGAGGATCTGCTCCAGCGACCCGAGCCGGTTGACCTGCGTGATCTGCTCCCGGAAGTCGGCAAGCGTCAGGCCCTGGCTCAGGAGTTTCTTCTCGAGGGCGTCGCTCTGCTCCCGGCTGTAGGCGGCCTGCGCCTTCTCGACGAGGGACAGCACGTCGCCCATCCCGAGGATGCGCGAGGCCATGCGGTCGGGATGGAAGGCTTCCAGCGCGTCGAGCTTTTCCCCCACCCCCACGAACTTGATCGGCTTTCCGGTAGCCGCCCGAATGGAGAGGACCGCCCCCCCGCGCGCGTCGCCCTCGACTTTGGTGAGGATGACCCCGGTCAGCCCGAGCTGCCCGTCGAATCGCTCCGCCATGGTGACCGCATCCTGTCCGGTCATGGCGTCGGCCACGAGCAGGATTTCATGCGGGTGCGTCGCCCCCTTGATCTCGGCCAGCTCCGCCATCAGCTCCTCATCGATATGGAGCCGTCCGCCGGTGTCCAGCAGGACGAGATCGGCGCCCTGCGCGATTCCCTGCGCCACGCCGTCGCGGCAGGTCTGCACCACTTCCGGGCGGCCGGCACCATCATGTGTGGCCCGGTGCACGGGAATCTGCAAGGAGGCGCCCAGGCTGGCCAATTGCTCTCCGGCGGCCGGACGGCGGGGGTCCGCCGCCACGAGCAGCACGCGCTTCCCCTGCTCCTTGAAGAGGCGGCCGAGTTTCCCGCAGGTGGTGGTCTTTCCGGACCCCTGCAGGCCGACGAGCATGACGACGGTCGGAGGCTCGGAGGCGAGCTGCAGGCCGCTCCGCTCCCGGCCCATCAGCTCGGACAGCTCTTCCCAGACCAGTTTGACGACCTGATGGCCCGGCGCGAGGCTCTCCAGCACCTCCCGGCCCACGGCTTTCGTCCGGACGCGTTCGATGAAGTCTTTGACGATCTTGAAATTGACGTCCGCCTCGAGCAGCGCCAGGCGGACCTCCTTCAGCGCGTCGGCGATGTTCTGCTCTGTCAGGACCCCCTGGCCCCGAAGCTTTCGAAAAATCTTCTCGAAGTTTTCCGTAAGGTGGTCCAGCATGGAAAGGCTCGTACTACCTAGTAAAATCTAGCAAAACAGGACAGGTCAGTCTAAACAAGCACCGCCAGGAAGTCAAGCGCGCTGCGGACACCATCTCGCCCCAATATCCCTTCGTGCGCACCTGCACGGACGCAATCGAGGACGATCGGGAACCACTTCCCGAGCTGACGGATTTGCGCTGGCATTCCGCCGGCTCAGCTAAGGGCTTTTCTTGACTTCTCCTGGTCGTTTCGCTATCGTGCGCGAAATTCAAAACACGTGGGCCGCGAGACGTGAAGGGACACAAGAGGCGATGAAAAAGTCCGTCTGGATGCTGGTGGTCTTCGTGGTCCTCGGAGGACTGCTGGGCGGAATCCTCGGAGAGATCTTGCGGGTTATCGCCCCCCCCGGCACGATTCAAAATGTCTTTTCAAAGGCCGTCTCGCCCGGCCTGAACCCGCCGATGGTCATTGACCTGGTGTTCCTCAACATCACCCTGGGATTCTCCCTCAAGATGAACCTGCTCACCTTCCTGGGTATGGTCCTGGGCTTGTACCTGTACAAGCAAGTCTAGAATCGTCGCTCGTCGTTTGCTCGGCGCCTCACGAGATACGCTTCACGAGCAACGCCTCACGCATTTTCGAGCTCCTTGAGCCGCAACGACCGGATCCGGTCTCGCAGCACGGCAGCCCGCTCGAAATCCAACACCTTCGCCGCCTCTTTCATCTCCGCCTCCAGATGCTGGATCATCGGCTCCCGGCCATGCTCCTCCGCGTAGGAGGTCTCCGGTTCGGCCGCCATCCCCACCGTGAGGTAATCGCTCTCCACCATCTTGTACTCGAGGTCCAGGATGCCTTTCTTGATGCTCTCCGGCGTAATCCCGTGCGCAGCATTGTAGCCCGCCTGCATCCGGCGGCGGCGGTCCGTTTCGTCGATGGCGAGACGCATGGATTCCGTCATCACGTCCCCGTAGAAAATCACCCGGCCGTCCACGTGCCGGGCCGCGCGGCCGGCGGTCTGGATCAGCGACCGGTGAGACCGGAGATACCCCTCCTTGTCGGCGTCCAGGATTGCGACCAGGGACACCTCCGGGAGGTCCAGGCCCTCCCGCAAGAGATTGATCCCGACCAGGACGTCGAAGACGCCCCGCCGCAGGTCCCGGACGATCTCGGCGCGCTCGAGCGTGGCGATATCCGAGTGCAGGTAGCGTACCTTGATCCCGAGCTCGTGGTAGTACTCCGTCAGGTCCTCCGCCATCCGCTTGGTCAGCGTGGTCACGAGCACGCGCCCGCCCTTCCCGACCGTGGCGCGGACTTCGCCGAGCAGGTCATCGACCTGGCCCCGGGCCGGACGCACGTCGATCACGGGGTCCATCAAGCCGGTGGGCCGGATGATCTGCTCCACCACGGCCGAGCCGGCGTGCTTCAACTCGTAGGGGCCGGGCGTCGCCGAGACATAGACGACCTGATTCACAAACCCCTCGAATTCGGCGAAGGTCAGGGGCCGGTTGTCGAACGCCGAGGGGAGCCGGAAGCCGTATTCGACGAGGCTTTTCTTCCGTGACCGGTCCCCCTCATACATGCCCTGCACCTGGGGAATGGTGGCATGGGACTCGTCCACGATCAGCAGATAGTCCTTCGGAAAGTAGTCCAGCAACGTCGGCGGGGGCTCGCCGGCCCGGCGCCCGCTCAAATGCCGGGAATAGTTCTCGATCCCGTGGCAGTAGCCCATCGCGCGTATCATCTCAAGATCGAACCGCGTGCGCTGCTCCAGCCGCTGGGCCTCCAGGAGGAATCCGCCCGCCTTGAAAAAGGCGAGCCGTTCCTCGAGCTCGGCCTCGATTCCCTGCAGGGCCCGCTCATAGCGGTCCGGGGCGATGAGGTAGTGCGTATTCGGGTAGATCGGCACTTTCGGCAGGCGCTGCAGCGATCGCCCGGTCAGGGGATCAATCTCATGAATGGCGTCCACGGTGTCTCCGAAGAGCTCGATGCGGACCGACACGGCATCGGATGAGGCCGGGAAGATCTCAATCACATCGCCGCGGGCCCGGAAGGTTCCCCGATGAAAATCCGTGTCGTTGCGCGCGTACTGAATCTCCACGAGCTTCGAGAGGATCTGCTCGCGCCGGACCTCCTGGCCTTCTTCCAGGTAGAGCAGCATCCCGTGGTACACCTCCGGGGAGCCGAGCCCGTAGATGCAGGACACCGAGGCGACGATGACGATGTCGTTCCGCTCGAACAAGGACCGCGTGGCCGAGTGGCGCATCTGATCGATCGTGTCGTTGATGGACGCATCCTTCGCGATATAGGTGTCGGTCTGCGGGATGTAGGCTTCCGGCTGGTAATAGTCGTAATAGCTGACGAAATATTCCACCGCGTTCCGGGGGAAAAAGCGCCTGAACTCCTGGTAGAGCTGGCCGGCGAGGGTCTTGTTGTGCACCAGGACCAGCGTCGGCTTCTGGACCTGCTCGATCAGATTGGCCATCGTGAAGGTCTTGCCGGAGCCGGTGACCCCGAGCAACACCTGGTGCGTGAGCCCGGTGCCGATCCCCGCGGCCAGCTTCTCGATCGCCTGGGCCTGATCGCCCTTCGGGGTGAATTCTGCTTCCAGCTTAAATGAGGCCATGGCCGCTCATCTTACCATGCAGGATGGGAAGAAGGCTGCGACGCTGCGCCCTATGAAGGACGACCGCCGCCCGCGGGGTCCGGGCGCGGGAAGATTTCGTCGATCTTCTGCTGCATCCAGGCCCGCGCCTCGTCCTCCTGGAGCGAGGCAGAGAGGTGCTCGGCCGTCCCGCGCGCATGCTGCTGCCAGGAGGCCGCGAAGAGCGGCTGGAACTGGTCGGCATGCACGTACTCCTTGTTTTCCAAGAGAGTCACAAGGGCCGCAAATGGTAGATGCTGCACGGTGGCCAGGTGCACTAACGCCGTCACGATGCGATCCGGAAGCATGAGTCTACGCCCTGTCGAGGGTGAGAGCATCGTTCATTTTTACACGGGGACCGCGCCGCGTGCTCAAGAAAAAGCGGCCGGGCGGCGAGCGTTGATCTGAGCTGTTTCTTACGCATTGACACTGGTCGAGACCTGAGCGTATAAGAAACGTCCTGCTCGGCACAGTCCACCCGGCGATCTGGCCAGGAGTCCTCGCATGGAGCAGCAATCTCTGGCGGCCTGGAGGGCATTGCAGGACGGATTTGCTTCCCTCACCGACTTTACGCTCCTGACAGTCGATCCTCACTTATCCCCCGTCTGCTCCACCAGCCAGGACAACCCGATCTGCGGCGAAGTCCAGAAGACCGAGCTCGGCCAGCAGCACTGCCGGGCGCACTGCGGGAAGGCGCTCTCCACCGCCCAAAAGACCAAAGAGATGGGGTTCTTCCGGTGCGAGGCCAACCTCCATGTCTTCACAGTGCCGGTGGTCGTCGGGGACGAGGTCTGGCTGCTTCTCCAGGGCGGGCGGCGCTTCCTGGGGCCGGGCGAGCGCGACCCCTCCGACCGGCTGACCGAGCTGACCGGGATGTCGCGGGAGACCTTTCGCAGCCTGGCCCAGACGCAAACCGTGCGCGAGCCGGGGCAGTTGGTCGCGGCGGCCCGCTATCTGCAACAGGTCGGCCGGTATGTATTCGAAAGCCAGCAGGCCCGGACCCTGAGTTCCAAGTTCTCATTCCTCCTGACCTTATTCACGCTGGTCGGCGAGCTCAAGAACGATACCGATCTGGAGAGCTTCTATGCCACGGTCGTCAGCTCGATCGGCGTCTTGTTCAACGTCAACAGTGCGGCGGTGCTGGTCGTCAGTCTCACGGACGGTACGGCGTCCGTCAGGCAGCCGTTCGGGCGGAAGAAAGAATTGCTTCGCGGGTATCGTCCCGCGGTGCGGGGAAGCCTGATCGAGCAAGCCGTCGAGACCCGGCGCCGGCAGCATACCCGGGACCCGCTGGACATCATGAAGCTCGGGCTCCCTTCGGAGATTCAATCCATCGACCTGCTGCCGCTGTTCCATCAGGAGGGCCACAGCGCCGTCCTGGTCCTGATCGCCGACTCCTCCTTCATCGAGCAGGACCTCCAGATTCTCCAGGCCTTCAGCGCCCAGGCCGGGCTCGTGCTGCAGAACCGCCTGCTCCTGGAGCACTTCCAACAGGGCAGCCGGCAACTCAAAGACCTGACGGGGATCGTGCAGGAACTCGCCGGCACCATGGATGCGGAACGCCTGTACGAGCTCATTCTGAACCGATCGGCGGAGCTGGTTCAGGCGGAGAAGGGGTCCCTCATGCTATTCGACGAAGAGGAAGGCAACCTCTCGATCAAAGCGGTTAAGGGATTGAACAAGAAGCTGCTCGAGCCCGTACGCATCTCCCCGAACGAAGGCATCTCCGGCAAGGTGGCATCCTCCGGTCAGCCGTTGCTGGTATCCGATCTGGAGGTCGATGAGCGGGTCAGCCAGCAGCAGAAGCCCCGCTACCGCACCAAATCCTTCATCAGTCTCCCGCTCAAGCTGGATCAACGGACGATCGGAGTGCTGAACATCTCGGACAAGATCACCGGGGACGTCTTCTCGAAGGAAGACCTGGATCGCCTGGCCTCTCTCGCGGATCACGCGTCGGTGGCGATCGAACGGAACGTGCTGCACCAGCGGTTCGAGGAGCTCAAACGGGTCTCAATCCTGGATCCGCTGACCGGGCTCGTCAACCGTCGGCATTTCGAAGAGCGCTTGCTGGAGGAGGTGCAGCGCGCCAAACGTCACCAGCTCCCCCTGTCCCTGGTGATGGCCGACCTCGACAATTTCAAGACCATCAACGATACGCACGGGCATCAGGCCGGGGATGAAGCGCTCCGGATCAGCGCGCGGGTGATCCGCAATGCCATCCGGACCATCGACCTGGCCGCCCGGTACGGCGGGGAAGAGTTCGCCATCATCCTTCCCCAGACTCCGAAAGCCGGCGCCGCCATCATCGCCGACCGCATCTGCGACGAATTTCGCAAACTGGATCTGCCGTTTCCCCGCAAGGACGGCAGCCCGTTGATCACCGGCAGCTTCGGCCTCGCCTGCTTTTCCGAAGCCATCGATTCGCCCGAAGACCTCATCCGCCAGGCCGATATCGCCTTGTACTCCGCCAAATCGCGAGGCAAGAATCGGGTCGTGGTCTATGGTGAATCATGACCGCGGCCTCCTGGTCCTCATCCTCGTCCTGCTGCTCGTCTCGGTTCCCCACTCCGCCCGCACCGCTCCCCAGCCCGACCCGGCGCTCGCCCGCGCCTTCGGCGGTGTCTCGGGAGCCCGCATGCTGGCGGATGTCACCCGCCTGAGCGGTGCGGAGTACAGCGGCCGCCAGGCCGGGACCGCGGAGGACCTTCATTCGGCCCTGTTCATCGCCGAGCGGTTTCGATCCCTCGGCCTGCAGCCCGCCGGCACCGATCCGCTGATTCCGCACTCCCCGGCCTGGGGCCTGCAGACCCTGATCGTGACGTGGCGCGTCGGCCCTCCCACGCTGGAGCTCACAACCGGGGCCGACCACGTCGTGGCGCGCGCCGGACCGGACTATCTCCCGATCCTGGATTCGCCTTCCGTGAACGTGACCGCGCCTGTCGTCTTTGCCGGCTATGGCATCTCGGATCCGGCACGCGGCCTGGACGAGTACCAGGGGCTGGACGTCCGGAATCGGATCGTCTTATTCCTGAGAGGAAAGCCGGAAGGCTACGCGGCGTCGATCACCCAGGCGGACAAACAGCGAATCGCCCGGGAGAAAGGCGCGGTTGCCTTCCTGGTGGCGACAGGACCGGTGCTGAACGCGTATGAACGGCGGCGCGGCACCGGCGCGGCCCCGCAAGCGGCCTACAGCGGGGTGCACGAGGAGCGCCCGGTGCCAGGGTGCTGGATCAGCACGGCCATGGCGGACCGCATCCTCACGCCCTACCTGACGAGGCGGGGCCAGTCTTTTCAGGCGCTGCAGGAGCAACTGAATTCTTCCCTCGTGCCGCAATCGGGTCCCGCGGGGACCGTGGTCCGCATGACCTGGGAGAGCGCGCAGGCCGCCGGCACGTTGTGGAATGTCGCCGGACTGCTGCCGGGCCGGGAGCCATCCGCGTCCGGCACCGTCGTCGTCGGCGCGCACCGCGATCATTTCGGGCGTCAGGCGGGGCTCGTGTTTCCGGGCGCCGATGACAACGCATCCGGCACGGCGGTCCTGTTGGAACTGGCCCGCGCGCTGCGGGATGCGGGCCCCCTCGTCCGCAGCATCCTGTTCGTGTCGTTCAGCGGCGAGGAGCAGGGATTGCTCGGGTCCAAGCTGTACGTGGAGCGTCCTTTGCGCGCCCTATCCGGGACGGCAGGGATGGTGAACCTTGATCACGCCGGGGTCGGAAGCGGGCGGCTCACGGTGGGTGTGACCTCGCTCGACAAGCGTGTCGCGATGGACGCCGGCCGCGCCGCGCAGCTCGCAGACCGGCTGGATGTCTTCGGGTTCTTCCCGGGAGGCGATCACGTCCCCTTCACGGAGGCGGGGGTGCCGACGGTCACGATCGTCAGCGGCGGCGAGCATCCCGATTTCCACCAACCGAGCGACACCCCGGAGAAAGTGCAACCCGCCATCTTGGAGGCGGTGGCGCGGTACGCGCTGGCGGTGACCTGGGGACTTGCCGGAGGGTCCCGAGCCGACTAAGGGACGTCGAGCAGCGAGGATTCGACCGCGGGGAGCGGCGGCAACTGGCGGGGCGGCGGCGGAATCACGGTCGGCGACGTGACGAGTTGATTCGTGCCCGTGCGGGGGTTGAACGCCGCCTGGTTGGCTCCGGAGATCAGCCCCACCGATAACTGCGGACCGAGCGTCATCATGCTCCCGCTCCACTCCTGCCCATAGGGTGCGTTGAATTTGTAAGACTCGAAGGTGCCGGCGTTGTAGATGAAACCGGTCGTCCCCTGCCCGTCGAGATACAGGCTGCCTTCAGGACCGGTGAGATTATGCAGCGCCCCCACGCCCCCATTGACCCCCCGGACGCCGGACACCATCTGGCTCCACGCGGGCGAGGCCAGGGCGATGACGGTCACCGCGATGAGAAGAGGCACGCGCATGACGGATCCCGAGAATTGTCTAGAAAACTCACCCCGTACTTGATTAGTATGGACCAACGCATCGCACATCGCAAGGGGGCGTGTATGAAGCCATCGATTCCCGTGTGCCGCCCATTCCTCATGATCGCCGGCGTCGCCGCCCTGCTGGCCTGCCTGCTCGTGCCGGCCTGGGGAGTCGAGCCGGGGAACGGCCCAACCGAGCGTCGCGAGCCCATGTCCCTGGCCGATGCCATCCTCCGGGCGCTGGAGCACAACCTGGACATCAGCATCGGTCGCCAGACGCGGGACGCCCGCCTGACCGACATCATGTTCGAGCAGGCCAAGTTCGACCCCCTGCTCAGCGTGAACGCGCAGTACAACCGCAGCATCTCCCCCCTGAACCGGCCGGTCTTCGGCCTGTCGGGAGAGGCCCTCAGGCAGATCGAAGCCTTCGACCAGAACCAGACCCAGGTCACTGCGGACATGACGCAAAACCTTCTCACCGGCGGGAACTACGACATCAACTTCAGCCCGGCACGGACCTTTGTGGCCGGAGCGCAAGGATTCCTGTTCAACCCCGGCTACCAGTCCGGCCTGACCCTGACTTTTACCCAGCCGCTCCTGCGCAACTTCGGGACGGACGTGAACCGGACGTTCATCCGCATCGCCCAGAACAACGCCAAGGTCGAAGGAGATGTGTTTCTGGACCGGGTGCTCACCGTCATTGCCACCGTGGAGCAGGCGTACTGGGAACTGGTCTTCGCCAACGAGAACTACAAGGTGGCGCAGGCGGCGCTGAAGGCCGCGGAAGAGCTCCTGGCGAGCAACCGGGCGAAACTGAAGGCCGGCGTCATGTCCGTCGTCGACGTCCTGCAGGCCGAGGCGGCCGTGGCCTCCCGTGTCGAGCAGATCCTGGTGGCGGAAAAGGCCATCCAGGACCAGGAGGATCAGTTCAGACGCCTGCTGAACCCCTCCGAGCAGGAGCTGCGCCAGGACGTGCGGCTGATCCCCTCCGATCAGCTGGTGAAGACGCTCGAACCCATCAGCCTGGATGAAGCGATCGACGCCGCGATCGCGCGGCGTCCCGAGATCCTCCAGGCGGCAAAGAACATCGAGACCAGCGAGCTGAACACGAAGTTCGCCAAGAACCAGCTGCTCCCCAACCTCGCCTTTCAAGGCACCTCCGGCATGGCGGGACTGGGGGACGGCGTCGGCGACATGCTCAAGCGAAACTTCGGGGGAGATTTCTACAATTACGGCGCGGGGCTGGTCCTGAGCTATCCGCTGGGAAACCGGGCCGCCGTGAGCCAGTACAACAAGCGCCAGCTCGAGGCGCGGAACGCCCAGGCGACGCTGACGAGCATCCGGCAGCAGATCATCGTCGGCGTACGGGAGGCGGTGCGGCGGGTCCGGACGGATTTCAAGCGGATCGAGACGACCCGCTCGGCCCGGCTCCTCTCGGAAAAGCAGCTCCAGGCCGAGCAGGAGCGCTTCAATGTCGGGCTGAGCACGACCCGGTTCGTCCTGGATTTCCAGCGCGACCTGGCGATCGCCCGCGGGAACGAGCTGCGCGCGGTCGTGGACTACAACAAGTCCCTCTCGAACCTCGCGCGCCACAAGGGCACGACCCTGGAGCAGTATCACATCGAGCTGCAGTAGGTGGACGCTCCGGGCTGTCCTCCCGGGACCACAGCCGTCCACTCGGACGAGTCCGAGCGGTGGGCCGGGGTCGCGGTGGTGCTTCCGGCGGGGACAGCGCTGTACTATCTCCTCCCCGCCGCCCTCCAGGCCGAGATTGCGTGTCAGTTCCTTCCCCAGGTGCTTGGATATCTCGCCCTGCTTTTCTGGCTGACGCGCAACACCGACGTTCTGACGCGTCTCGGCCTGACCCCCTCCGGGTTTTCCGAGGGCCTGCGCTGGGGCACCGCGACAGGGGTGGTCCTGGGACTCGCCAATACGGCCGTGATTCTCTGGATCGTCCCCCTGTTCGGGGGCAACATCCAGTTCCTGCGTGAGACCCCCCACGCCCGCATGCCGGCGGCCGTCATGCTTCCCTGGCTCATTGTCGCCATCGCCGTCGCCGTCGAGCTGAACTTTCGCGGATTCCTGCTGGGGCGTCTGTACGCATGGCGCGGAGCGGCCGGGCCGGCGCTCATCGTCGCCACCCTGGCGTTTGCGTTCGATCCCTTCATGGTGGCCACCTTCAAGCATCTGCACTGGGTGGCCATCTGGGACGGGATCGTGTGGGGCTCGCTGCGGCTCGTGCTCAACAATCTCTACGCGACCATCGTCGCGCACGCCGTCGAAGTCATGGTCGTGTACACGATCCTCCGGCAGACCCTCCCGCCCTAGTCTCCGCTCATTGACGGCCGGGCCGGAGGCGGCATTTAATGAACCCGGGGCCGGACGGCAGCCATGAGACCTTCATTCGCCAGTTCGCTCGTGAACGACCCCTTCGGCGATCCCGGGCTGTACGTGGAGATCCCCTGGGCCCGACGCGCCCTCCTCTTCGACGCCGGCCAGAACGATTCCTTGAACCCCACGCGCCTCCTGAAGGCTTCCGAGATCTTCGTCTCCCACACGCACATGGATCACTTCATCGGATTCGACCGGATCCTGCGCGTGGCCCTCGGGCGCGGGAAGACCCTCAAGCTCTACGGGCCGCCGGGCCTGATCGCCAACGTGACCGGCAAGCTGCAAGGCTATACCTGGAACCTGGTGGACGGCTATCCATTGGCGCTGGAGGTGCGGGAGTTCCACTCCGACTCGATCCGGACCGCGGTCTTTCACGCCAGTACGGAGTTCGTCTGTGGTGACGTCGCTGCGTCTCCCCTCGCCAGGCGCGGCGGCCTCTTCACGGTCCTGGAGGAGCCCATGTTCCGGGTCGAGGCGGTCGCGTTGAACCATCGCATTCCGTCCTTCGGGTACGCCCTCCAGGAGCAATTCCACATCAATGTGAACCGCGAGCGCTTGCACACGGCCGGGCTCCCGGTCGGGTCCTGGCTGAAGGACCTGAAGCGCTATATCTGGGAAGGACGCCCCGACGACTTCCGGTTTACCGCGACCCTCTATCTCGAGCACCGCAAAACAGAGCGTGAATTCAGGCTGGGGGAGGCGCGCTCGCGCTTCGTGACCGTGACCCGTGGACAACGACTGGCCTATGTCGTGGACGCCCGATACGACGCCGAGAACGAGGCCAAGATCGCCGAGCTCGCGCGCGAGGCGGACATCCTGTACTGCGAGGCCCCTTATCTTGACCAGGATGCAGAGAAGGCCCGCGAGCGGTGCCATCTGACGGCACGGCAGGCCGGGCTCTTGGCGCGGCAGGCCGGGGCCCGTCAGTTGGTGGTGTTTCATTTCTCGCCACGGTACACTGGCCAGGAAGAGGCGATACGGCAGGAAGCGCGGGAGGCATTTGAGCAGGGGTGAGCCGCGGTTTTGGCAGCCCCGTCGCTTCCACACCTCCCGGAACGACCCTTCCGGGTTCTCCCAAACGGAAGCCTTCCGGAATTCCCGTGGCTACGGTCTTCGACCGCAGTGCCGTGGTCAGTTCCGGCTTTCCTTTTTGGGAGAACCTCGGCGGGGGCCCCGTTCCTTCGGTGAAGTTCGCTCCTGGCCTGCCAAACCACTGCGATCAGAATCGCGTCCTGCCGTAGAGAAGGGAGAGAGGAGATGAGTGAGTTGGCGAAGTATGCACTGTATTTCGTGCTGGGGGGCTTGCTGGTCAGCGTCTCCAGCTATGTCGGCGCGATGGGCCGGGGGTTTCTCGCGGCCTTTGCCAGCACCTTCCCGGCGATCACGGGCACGACGTTTGTTCTGATCCACCTCAATGGTGGCGCCGGTCCGACGCTGTCCTACGCCAGGCACCTCCTGCTGTTCGTGCCGCCGTGGATCGCCTATGTCGGCGTGATCATCGTGGTCCTGCCGCGGTGGGGGTTCTGGCCGGCGATGGTCGGCGGGCTCGCGGTCTACATGGGATGCGTGGGACTGCTTCAGGTCTGGCTGCGCGCGGGGTGAGGCATGGGTCCGATAACGAGCAGAACAGACCCCGGTCTTGGGACGGAGCCCCAGGTACCCTCGTGCCGTCCCGATGAGCTGCTCATCGAGGGCGCCCGGCAGAACAACCTCAAGAACCTGACCGTGCGGATTCCGCACGACGCCGTCACGGTCATCACGGGGGTCTCCGGCTCCGGCAAATCGTCGCTGGCCTTCGACACCCT
>CAYJUM010000003.1:0-81823 GCA_964373355.1 uncultured Nitrospirales bacterium
AATCAGGCCTTCGACCGGATGTTTGGTTATGAGCGGGGAGAGCTGATCGGACGACATGTGAGCTGTCTCTATCCGGCAGCGTGGCTGGAGGAGGAATTTCCGAAGATCGTCGCGGCCACATGGGAGACGGGCTGGACCGGCGAAGTCCTCGGCCTTCGAAAGGATGGGAGCACCTTCCCGCGCTGGGTCTCCACCTCGCCGGTCCGCGATCCCGATGGTCGGCTTCTCGGCATGCTGTCGGTCTCGCAGGATATCACCGAGCGCGTCAGGGCTGAGAGCAAGGTTCGGGAGGCGGAAGCCCGATATCGCACCCTGTTCGAGCAGTCACCCGACGGCGTCCTCCTTCTCGATCCAGAGACCACGCTGCCTGTCGAGTTCAACGAAGTGGCGCACCGGCAACTGGGCTATTCCCGTGAGGAGTTCGCCGGGCTGAGGATTTCCGATTACGAGGCCAAGAAAACGCCTGAGCACACGAAAGACCACATCGAGAAAATCCTGCGAGGGGGTCAGGACATGTTTGACACCCAACATCGCACCAAAGACGGCGCGATCCGAGATGTTCTGGTCAGCGTGCGGACGGTACAGCTTGCCGGCAAGACGTGGCTCAACGCCATCGTTCGCGACCTCACCCTATTCAAGCAGATGGAGCGGCAGGCGAGACGCCTGGAGCGGCTGGCGGCTTTGGGACAGCTTCTGGGCGGGATCGCGCACGAACTGAAGAACCCGCTGTTCGTCCTGACCGGCCGCCTCCAACTGCTCCGGGAAAAGCTGGCCCATCGTGACTACAACTCGCTGGGCATAGACCTCGAAAAGATCGAGGGAGCCGCCCACCGTATGAGCGCAATCGCTCAGCGATTCCTGTTCTTGGCCAGGCCGACTCAGCCGCGCCAGGAGCGGTGTTCGGTGCAGGAGGTCCTGCAGGAGGTCCTGGACTTCCTTGACAATGAGCTCGTGAGAAACCGTATCCATGTGGTCAGGGCCTTTGCGCCGGGTCTGCCGGAGATCTGGTCCGATCCACGGCAATTGCATGAAGTCTTCCTTAATCTGATGTTGAATGCGATGCAGGCGATGGCGGCGGCGCACGGCCAAGGGACGCTGACCGTGAGCGCACAACTCTCAGCCGTCAGCTCTCAGCCATCCGCTCAGGAACAGGACGGGCCATGGATCGAAGTAAGCATCCAGGATGACGGGCCGGGGATTCCGCCCGAGCACCGAGCCAAGCTGTTCGAGCCGTTCTTCAGCACCAAACCGCCGGAGCAGGGGACGGGCCTGGGACTTTGGATCGTCCGATCCACTGTCACGGGGCTCAGGGGGACCGTGTCATATGAAACGGAGGTCGGGCAAGGGTCCACGTTCATCGTCAGGTTGCCGGTGACAACAGAAAGCGGTCGGCAGTCAGCCAGCAAGGGGCAAGCCGGAAGCTGAACGCTGATCGCTGAAACCTGACCGCCCACAAAGGAGGACGACCCATGGCCACGATATTGGTAGTAACGGCGCATCTGGAGTTTCGCGAGGTGCTGCGGGATGTGTTGACCGCGTACGGACACGAGGTGGTTGCGGTGAAGAGCGGGGAGCTGATGGTGCCGGCCCTGAAGACGCATCATCCCGCGCTGGCTATCGTGGATCTGGAACCACCAGGGACTCCGGGTATTCATGGGCTGGCGGAGCTACGAGCCCAAGCCCCGGAGCTTCCGGTCGTGGTGCTGATCGGACCGGCGTCCACAGAGGCGGAGAGCCGGATCCGGGACCTGGGTGTGACCGATGTCCTGCGGAAGGGCCTGAGGCTGGAAGTGATCATGCGGAGCGTCACGCATGCCCTCCAGCACGCAGGGCGGCCGCCGGGCGGCGCGTCGGCCACTCGAGCGCCCGCCCTTGCCGGCAAGACCGGCGGGGCGGCAGGACAGCCGGCCTCGATCCTGGTGGTGGATGACGAACCCGAGATCTGCGAGATGCTGGAGGAGTTCCTCGTGCGCCGGGGGTATCGGGTGCGGACGGCGCGGAGCGGGGAACAGGCGCTCGCGGCGGTCGAGGCGGAGCCCCCGGACCTGGTCCTGCTGGACATCTACATGCCGGGCATGAACGGCGTGGAGGTCCTCCGCCGCCTCAAGTCTCCGCCGTTTGCCGCGAGCGCCATCGGCGTCATCATGCTGACCGCCAGCCAGGAGAAGCTCCTGCTCGACCAAGCCTTGGACCTGGGCGCCTTCGATGTGTTGCCCAAGCCGGTGGATCTGAACCAAGTCGAGCTGGCAGTCATCGCCAAGCTGGCGCTGCGGGGCAAAGAAGGGCCATCGGCCGACGGCTGAGCGCGGAGAGCTGATAGCAAACCGGAGGAGCCGCCATGCGCATCCTTATCCCTGTCGACGGATCGGAGCCATCCCAACAAGCAGTCAAGACGCTTGCTCACATCTCCCCCGCCAAGCAGGTCACCATGCTGCACGCCGTGGAGGTGCCGAAGCCCGGATATCCGATGATCATGCCGAACGTGGCGGAGGACCTGTACAGGTCCATCGAAAAGAGCATGCGGGAGCAGGGTGAGACTCTTCTCAAGAGCGTCATCTCGCGCGTGCCGAAGGACACCGGGCCGGTGTGCACGCGGCTCGAGGTGGGAGAGGCGGCGGAGGTCATCGTGGCGGTCGCGGAACGGGACCACGCCGATCTCATTCTGATGGGCTCCCACGGGCGGGGCGCGATCACGGAGATCGTGCTCGGCAGCGTCTCGCACCGGGTGGTCGCGCATGCTCCCTGTCCCGTGCTGGTGGTCAGCAGACCGGTGCCGTCCGTGCGATCCATCCTGCTGGCCGTGGACAGCCACGAGGATGCGGATGCCGCGCGGCGCGTGCTGTCGCGCAAGCCTTTTCGGAGCTGCGCCGAGGTGACGGTGCTGAATGTGCTGTCGCTGGCTCAGCCGCTCTGGCCGGGAGGGCTTTCGCAGACCGGATCGCTGAGAGAGAAGGCCCTGAAGTGTGCGTGGTCCTTCGCCTGGGAGGTCGCCGGGCACCTGTCTGCCTCCGGCTATACGGCCTGCGCCCTGGTCGGCATGGGGTCGCCGGCCGATGTCATCCTCCAGCAGGCCGCGGCGCTCAACGTCGACCTGATTGCGCTCGGATCACGGCCCGGCCGGGCGTTGTCCCGGTTCGTGCTGGGCAGTGTCTCGCATCGCGTGCTGCATCGGACCGAACGCCCGGTCCTGGTCTTTAAATAAGCTCTCAGCCGTCAGCATTCAGCTTCGGATTCGACGCTGAGAGCGGACCGCTGATTGCTGACAGCTCTTCAAGAAAGTCCGCTGGGCTATCCTCCGCGCCGGATGGTGTCCCGGAGCCGGTCATCTGGGTGCCGAGACCGTGGACGCCCTGTCACGCCGACGCGACGTGGCGAATCATGGCGTCAATGACGGGATTGGTATTCTCGGTCCTGATGGCGATCGCCGGATACCGGCGGGCGAAGACTCGGAACACCTCATCGGCAAACCCCTGTCCTACAGACCGGACGTCTCGAAAATCGAGGACGATCTCGCTGAACTTTTCCAGGTTTGCCAACAGTCGCCGGGCCTCGGAGCGGGAGACATAGTCCGACCGCAGGAGCTTGACGAGCATTTTGGTCTTTTGAAACTGGAACCCATATTCTTCGGGGGCAAATTCTCTGAAGACGTCCTCCAAGCGTCGCCGGGTGGTGCGCTGGACTTCGAAGTGGACACCGGTGCCGGCCAGAAGGCGCCGCTTGGACACAAAGAGGTCCTCCCTGGCAGAGTCCCACTCGACTTCGATCCGGTGGGAACGCAACACGAACCGATCCGCCACCCGTGAGGTGAAGAAGATTCCTTCTCCGCTGTGCGCCTCCCGCATGGTGGTGGTCCTGCCCTTGATCAATTCGATGAGGGCCGCCTCTTCGTTCGGCAGGTCGAGCTTGGACGCGATGGAGTGGAATACCCCGATGCCGGGATCGCGGACCTCGAACGAGACGGCGCCCGCTTCCAGGCTCAAGCGGACCCTGCACCGGTCCGCCGCCGAGTGCTCGATCGCATTGTTGAGTATCTCGGTGAAGGCGTAGCGGGTGATCGCTTCCACATTTGGCCGCAGGACGCGGTGCAGGTCCAGGTACGTCGCCAGGTCTTCCCACACGCGATCCTCGTCCAGGCCCTTCGTGCGCAGGGAGCGCGCGACGACCGTCGAAGCCGGCGCACGGCTCGCCAGCCAGTAGCGAGCGCCGCGGGTCGTCCCGGACCGGACAACCTCTCCGGCGCGGATCAAGCCCCGGAGGTGCAGGTTCAGGGCTTGGCGGCTGAGCCCCAGCTCGGCCCGAAGCTCGCCGCCGGTCGCCGAAGGCCGCCGGCCGAGCAAGACGAGTATTCTGCGCTTTGGATCCATGCGGCGTAAGGGTGCTGCATTGTCAAGACATTGTCAATATTTCTAAATATAATTGTCAACCCCGCCACGGCATGGCCACCGACCGCCAGAATTGTCAAGGCCTTGTCAAGCTGACGACCGGCTCATTGTCAATGATTCCTCCGCCCTCATCCGCGTAGGGGCAAGGGGCCATCGCGCACGTCCTCATTCAGGGAGACGTTGAGAGTGCAGCGCCACGATGATCAGATCAGCCGCGGCGTCCGGGCCGACCTGCGCGGTATCGATCGCCGCCAGCGGATCAACCGGCGGCTCGTAGGGATCCCCCATTCCCGGGACCGTGCCCGACCGGCCGGCGATCCCCTTCTGATACGTCCCCTTCCGGTCGCGTTGCATGCAGACTTCCAGAGGACACTGGACGGCGACCTCGGCGAACCGCGGGATCAGGGCTCTGGCAAACTCCCGATAGGCCCGCCGATTGGCGGTGGCGTCGAAGATCACGCACACGCCGTGGGCGACCAATCGGCTGCCCAGGAACGCGAGCGCCCGATAGAAGAGGTCCCGCTCCTCACGGGAATAGGTGGGCACCGGCGTCAGCACCCGACGCACGGCGTCGGACTCCAAGACTTCGACCCGAAGACCCGCAGCCTCCAGGCGCGGGCGGAGCGCCGCGGCGATCGTACTCTTCCCCGACGCCGGCAAACCGGTGAGCCAGACGGCGAACGCGGGAATTGGTGATTGGGTGATCTGGAGAGTGATCATGAGAAGCATTGCGTTAGAGTTTACTTCACTAAATCACCCAATCGCCAAATCCTACTTGAGGTATCGGTTCACGTCGGCCGGGTCGAAGCGGTCGGCCGCCAGCACGTTCTCCATGAATCGAAAGAGTGCCCGCCGCACGGTCATCGTCAAGCGGGGATACCAGAGCGGGCTCGCCACCACCAGGCCGCGAAAGGCAAAGAAGGGGGCCGCCGTCTCGGTCACGGCGCGGTCGCCGCTGCGCAGCATGTACCGGTCCCAGAAGCTGCGGAACAGGATCTCGAAGGGCCCGCGCAGGGCTCCCCACCGGCATAACGATGACTGAAGATAGTTGATCGTCATGGCGGTCAGGTCGTCCGCGGGCTCGCCCCATTCGCCGCGCGAGCGGTCCAGGACGGCAAAGTCCGTGCCCCGGCGAAAGAGCACGTTGTAGGGATGGAAGTCGCCGTGCACCTGCGCCAGCCGGCCCGTCCGCGAGCGCAAGCGCCAGCGCCAGCGGTTGCACGCTTCTTCGAGGGAACGGAGCAGCGCCGGGGTGATGAAGCCGAACCGCGCCGGGTAGCTGTCGGTCAGCCCCATGATGCATTCCCCATGGCCGATCAGCTCCCGAAGCCTCCGCCGGTAGAGGTCGGGGTCGCGGCGCCTGCGGCGGTGAATCTGCGCGAGGTAGTCCGCCAGCGCATCGGTCCGATCCCGGTCCAGCCTCTGCAGCCGTCCCGTCCGGGCCAGCCGCGCCAGGTCTTGATGATAGCTGGCGCCGTCCGCCCACTCGTTCACCACGAAAAATTCCCGGGCCGGCGCCACCGAGAACATCGAGCCGTCCGCGGCAAAGGCGCCCACGTCCAAGGCCCGCACGTGACGCGGCAAGCGTCCGTAGGAGTCGAAGTCCCAGAGTAGGGCCTGGGCGCGGTCGGCGAAGTGCTCGTGCCCGAACGGCCCCGGCTTCATCGTCTCGATCACCGCGCGGCTTGTCTTGGACCCCACGCGGAACACCAATCGAACCGGCGCGCCGTACCCATACCCTTTCAGCGTGGCGCCGGCGGTCTCCTCCCCGATGGGCCCATAGGCCAGCAGTTCGGCCGTGGGGCCGAACCGGTGCCGGAGGTACTCTTCCAGATGCGCTCGCGTCAGAGTCGGCATCGCTCGCTACGTCGTTCGCGAAACGTCACGCGCGCGACTCGCGCGGCGGGCAAGTCGCGCCCGTCTCGCCCGTCTCACGCCTCACGCCTGACGGTTCAAGAATGCGTCATCCTGCCACAGGGCCAGAACCCGGCGATGTAGCCAAAGACCACACCCCTGCCTGCTCGCGTCAAAGGGCAGGGGGCGAGAGTCTCCCATCCTGCTGATTGTTCAAGGACTTTTGTCCCTCGTCCTGATCAGGGTCTTCCGGTGCTCCCCGCCATGCCTTGGCATGCGTCTTGTTTCTCTGCAAGTCCGGGACTCACCGCAAGGAAGGTGAATCTTAGCAGAAGGAGGACCATGGAGCTTCAGATCGAAAGTCGAAATGTGGTGATGGCGCCGCGGTGGAAGACCGAGATCGAGAGCCGGATGGCGGACTTGCAGGCCGGGCATGACGACCTCATCCATGGGCGGGTCACCCTGACCAAGAACCCCCATCACAAAAAGGCCGTCAATGTCGCCGAGGCCCTCGTGGTGGTCACGCTCCCGGGCCGTCACACCCTCACCGCCCGCAAGGAAGACAAGACCTTCGAGGAAGCGATCCGCGCCGCCTTCGCGGCGGTTGACACGGAGTTGCGAAAATATCGCGAGAAGCGCGCGACGCACGACGTACGGATCCCGCCCGTCCCCACGCGCGGCGTGATCTGCAAATTGTTCCCGAAGGAAGGATACGGCTTCATTCTCCAGGAAGGCGGCGGCGAGGTGTATTTCCATCGCAACGCGCTGCACGGCCTGCGATTCGAGGATCTGACCGACGGCACCGAGGTCGCGTTGAACGTCGAGGCGGGCGACAAGGGGCCCCAGGCCACCACGGTCAATCCCTTGCCGGTGATGCCAAAGGTCCATCCATGATGGAGACCCTGAAGCTTCCCATCGAGGCTCTCTCGCCGGTGGTGGATCCCCGGGAATTCGGCTACCGGGACACCAGCGAGCTCGCTCCGTTGGAAGAACCGGTCGGACAAGAGCGGGCCATCGAAGCGATCGAATTCGGTCTCCGCATGGACAGCCCGGGCTTCAATCTCTACATCTCCGGTCCGATCGGCTCGGGGAAGTGGTCGGTGGCCAAGGAGATGGTCCAGCGGCTGGCCCGTTCGGGCTCCCCGCCTCCGGATTGGTGCTACGTGAACAACTTTCAGGACCCCTCGAGGCCTCAGTGCCTATCATTCCCCGCGGCACAAGGCCGAGTCTTCAAACAGACCATGGCGGGGCTGATCGAAGGCCTGCGCCGGGACATCCCCAAGCTGTTCGAAAGCGCGACCTATCTGGAGGCCAAGGCCAAGATTTTCGAGGAAACGGAGGCCCGCAAAAAGGCGCTCTTCAAGGAATTGACCGACCTCGCTCACGACCGCGGCTTCGCCTTCGAGGAGACCCCCATCGGCTTCAAGCTCGTCTCACTGAAACCCGGGCGCCCCCGACGAGAGAACGAGCTCGCGTCCCTGTCTGCCGCGGAGCGCGACGACCTCGACGAACGACAGAGTGCGTTGGAGAGCGAAATTCGGGAGTTCTACGTCCGCGTCCACGCCCTCGACCACGAAGTTGAACAGCGCCGGCGCGAGATGGACCGGCAGCTCGTGAAGAATGCGCTGGAGGCCCGATTCGAGACGATCCGCCGCACCTATGAAGCGCTCCCCGCCGTCGTGCAGTATCTCGGGCAGGTGCACGACGACATCATCGCAAACTACAGGGACTTCCTTCCACGGGAAGGGCCTGTCTTGCCGGGCTTGGACCTCGGGCGCCAGCCGGAGGCGGCTCGCTACCAGGTGAATCTCATCGTGGAGCATGCGGCGGCCAGCGGCGCGCCGGTCGTGGTGGAATCACATCCGACGTACGCGAACTTGATCGGGAAGATCGAGCGGAAAGCCCACCTCGGAGTGGTCTTCACAGACTTCACCGAGATCAAAGCCGGCGCGATTCTGCAGGCCAGCGGCGGATACCTGATTCTCAGCGCCCTGGACCTGTTGCGGCAACCCTTTGCCTGGGACGCCCTGAAACGGGTTATCAAGACCCACGAGGTCAAGATTGAAGACCCGGGGGATTTCTTCGGTTTTTCCACGAGCGGGTTGAAGCCCGAGCCGTTGCCGGTCAACGTTAAGGTGATCATGGTCGGGCCGCCGATCGTGTACCACCTGCTGCAGGCGTATGAAGAGGACTTCCAGAAGATTTTCAAGGTCAAGGCCGACTTCGATCTTGATATTCCCCGGGACGAGATGCTCGACCGCCTCTACGGCCGATTCGTGGCCAGGCTCTGTCTGGACGAGGGGCTCCCGCCCTTCGAAGCGGCGGCGGTCGCCGAAGTGATCCGCCAGGGACTCCGACTGGCCGAGCGCCACGATCGGCTCTCGCTCCGCCTGAGCCGCCTCGGCGACATCATTCGGGAAGCGGCGTTCTGGGCAAAACGCAACAGCCGACCATGCGTCTCACTGGAGGACGTCGAACAGGCCGTCGCCAAGAAACGGCGCCGCGCGAACCTTCCCGAGCGATGGGTCCAGGACGAGATCAAGGAAGGGACCCTGATCGTGGACCTGCAGGGCGAAGTCGTCGGGCAGGTGAACGGCCTCTCGGTCCACCTCCTGGGCGACTACGCCTTCGGGCGTCCTTGCCGGATCACGGCCCGGACGTTCGTCGGGACCAAGGGCATCATCGACATCCAGCGGGAGGCCGACTTGGCGGGCCACGTGCACCGTAAGGGTGTCATGATTCTGGCGGGGTACCTGGCCGGCAAGTTCGCCGGCCACCACCCGTTCGCGCTCAGCGCGTCCTTGACGTTTGAGCAGACCTATTCCGAAGTGGAGGGAGACAGCGCGGCTGTTGCCGAACTCGCCGCGATCCTCTCCAGCCTGGCTGACGTTCCCATTCGCCAATCCCTGGCCGTCACCGGGTCCGTGAACCAACTCGGGGAGATCCAGCCGATCGGCGGCGTGAATGAGAAGATCGAAGGCTTCTTCGAGTCCTGCCGCCGGCGCGGCCTGACCGGCTCCCAGGGCGTGATCATCCCCGTTCGCAACACGAAGCATCTGGCCTTGCGCAAAGACGTCGTCGAGGCGGTTCGCGCCGGTACGTTTGCGATCTATGCCGTCAACACCGTGGAAGAAGTCATGACATTGATGACCGGGATGCCGGCGGGCGAGCGCGGGGCGGACGGGCATTATCCCGACGGCACGGTCTTCGGGCACGTGGAGAAGCGGCTGGCGGAAATGGCCGAGATCGTCTCCGCCTGGGGCGAACGACATGGAACCGTGAGGCGTGAAGCGTGAAGCGGAACCCCCTTACGCCTCACGGTTGTCGGGGAGTAAGAATCATGCCCATGTATGACTATCGGTGTCTGGATTGCGGGAAGGAGTCCCTCATCGCGTTGACGTTGAAGGCACACGAGAGCGGAAACGTGGCCTGCCCCGCCTGCGGCAGCACAAACATGAAGCAGTTGATCACCAGCTTCATCGCCCGGACGTCCAGCAAGAGCTGACGCAGGACGACGCGACGCTGGAAGACAAACTCTCTTGACGTGAGGGCATCTCGGGGACATGCCGGCTTCGGGTCTGTCGCTGCAGCCTCATGACGCGCTGCTGGTCGCCGACATTCAACAGGACTTTCTGCCCGGCGGCGCGCTCGGCGTACCTCGCGGCGATGAAATCGCGCCGGTCCTGCGGCGATACCTCTCCGCGTTTCAGACGCGGGGCCTCCCGATCTTCGCGAGCCGCGACTGGCATCCTCCGGATCACTGCTCATTCCGGGAGCAGGGGGGCATCTGGCCGACCCATTGCGTGGCCGGATCGCCGGGGGCCGAACCGCCGCCCGACTTTCCGCTTCCGCCCTCGACGGTCATCATTCACAAGGCGACCCGACGCGACAAGGAAGCCTACTCGGCCTTCCAGGAGACGCCGCTGGAGGATCACCTGCGGGCCGCCGGCGTGCGCCGCCTCTTCGTCGGAGGGTTGACCACCGAATACTGCGTCCTTCACACCGTTCGGGACGCGCTGGCCCTGGGCTACGCGGTCGTCCTCTTGACAGACGCCATCCGGCCGGTGAATCTGCACCCGGACGACGGGCGGAAGGCGGAGGCGGAAATGCTCCGGCGGGGCGCCGTGCCCTTACAGTGGGGACAGTTGCAGTGATGGACCGTCCGAGCGCGCTGCTGACCGACCTGTACCAGCTCACCATGCTCCAGGCCTATGTCGAGCGGGGGATGGAGGAGCCTGCCGTCTTCGAATTCTTCGTCCGCAAGCTGCCGGCCCATCGGGCCTTTCTGATGGCGGCCGGGCTGGAACAGGTGCTGGAGTACCTCGAGACGCTCCGGTTCGAGCCGAGCGACCTCGAGTGGCTCAGCAGGAATGGCCGCTTGAGCGCCGCCTTCCTCGACTACCTCGCACGGCTGCGGTTCACCGGCGAGGTGCACGCCATGCCCGAAGGCACGATTTTCTTCCCTGAGGAGCCGATCCTGCGTGTCACCGCGCCGCTTCCGCAGGCGCAGCTCGTCGAAACCCGCGTGATGAACCTGCTCCACTTTCAGACCATCGTCGCCTCGAAGGCCGCCCGCTCCGTGCTCGTCGCGGCCGGCAAGCCGCTGATCGACTTCGGCCTGCGCCGGGCCCATGGCGCCGAAGCCGGGCTGCTCGCGGCGCGCGCCAGCTATCTTGCCGGCTTTGCCGGAACGGCGACGGTGCTCGCGGCGGCGCGCTTCGGCATCCCGGCGTACGGCACGATGGCCCATTCGTTCGTCCAGGCCCACCGCACCGAGCAGGAGGCGTTCGAGCATTTTGCCGAGGCGCAGCCTCATAACGTCGTACTGCTGATCGACACCTATGACACCGAGGCGGCGGCCCGGACAGTGGTCGCCCTGGCGCCCCGGCTGCAGCAACGGAGGATCGTCATCCACGGGGTCCGGCTGGACAGCGGCGATCTGGCCGATCATGCCCGCAAGGTCCGGCGGATTCTGGACGAGGGGGGCCTCTCGCACGTCGAGATCGTCGTGAGCGGCAACATGGACGAGTACGCCGTGCAGGCGCTCGTGGACAGCGGGGCGCCCATCGACAGCGTCGCCGTGGGCACCAGCATGACGACATCCGCCGACGCGCCGTATCTGGATTGCGCCTACAAGCTGCAGGAATACGCCGGCCAAGCCTGCCGCAAGCGATCGGAGCACAAGGCCACCTGGCCGGGACGCAAGCAGGTATACCGGCGGTACGATGCCGAGGGGCGCCTCGCCCACGACGTCGTGACGGTGGCCGACGACCCTCAGGACGGCGACGCGCTCATCCAGCCGGTGATGCGGGGCGGACGGCGGCTTGTTTCCCCGACGCCCCTTGCCGAGTCGCGCCGCTACGCCGAGACGCAGATGGCCCGGCTGCCGCATGATTTGCGCCGGTTGGAGGAGAGTGCCGCATTCCCGGTCACAATTTCCCAAGCCCTGCGCGACCTCGCCAAATCCGTCGATGAACGGGTCTGGGGGGCCGGCGCGTGAGCGGTTGGCCAGGAGGCCCCCCATGTCTCTCCCGAAACATCTAGAAGAAGCGGTCGCCACGCTCGAGGAAGCGTCCTGGCGGATCGAACAGGCCCGGGCCAAGCGGCCGACCGTCAACAACCTGCACGGATGGCTCGCGGCCTTGACTGACTTCGTGTCCTCGCTGTCCACGATCCACGAGCTCGATCGCGAAGCGCTTCAGGAAAAGCTCGATGAGATCGGCGGGCGGCTCCGGCTCGAAACCCGGCCGGCAAAAGGACCCCGCACCGGGGCCAGCGATCGTTGAGCACTCGCCCGCCACGCCGCCCGACGCGCCGGACACCCGCCGCCGTGAGCAGTGTCCTGATCATGGGCGCGGCCGGCCGCGATTTTCACAACTTTAATGTCGTCTTCCGCCATGACTCCCGGTACAAGGTGATCGCCTTCACCGCCGCTCAAATTCCGAATATCGCCGGCAGACGATACCCCCGGGAACTCGCGGGCCCGCTGTACCCGCATGGCATCCCCATCCACCCCGAAGCGACGCTGGAATCCCTGATCGACGCACACACGGTCGACCAGGTGGTGTTCGCCTATAGCGATATCTCACACGAGGAGGTCATGCACAAGGCCTCGCGCGCGATCGCGTGCGGCGCCGACTTCAGACTGCTCGGCGCCCGGGCCACGATGCTGCGGGCCCGCAAGCCCGTTGTCTCAGTCTGCGCGGTGAGAACGGGCAGCGGCAAGAGTCCGGCGGTCCGCATGATCGCGACGATCCTGCGCGCTGAGGGATACCGCGTGGCGCTGATCCGCCATCCGATGCCGTACGGCGATCTGGCCAAGCAAGCGGTGCAGCGGTTTGCCACCCTCCAGGACCTCGACGCGGCGCACTGCACGATCGAGGAACGGGAGGAGTACGAGCCGCACCTCCAGCACGGCCATGTCGTCTATGCCGGGGTGGATTATGAGCAGGTCCTCCGCCGGGCCGAACGCGAGGCGGACATTCTCGTGTGGGACGGGGGCAACAACGATCTGCCCTTCTTCGTGCCGGACCTCGAGATCGTCCTGCTCGATCCTCACCGTGCCGGGCATGAGCGTGCGTATTTCCCGGGCGAAGTGAACCTGCTTCGCGCGGATATTCTCCTGCTCACCAAGCTCGACACCGCAGAAGCCGAAGCCGTCGCGGCCATCCGGAACACCATCCGGATGTGTAACCCGCGCGCCAGGGTCATCGACTCCACCATGCCGGTGTCGGTGGACGACCCGGCTCACATCCACGGGAAGCGTGTCCTGGTGGTGGAAGACGGCCCGACCGTCACGCACGGCGGGATGCGGTTTGGCGCCGGGGTCCTGGCGGCCCGGAAATTCGGTGCGGCCGAACTGGTCGACCCCAGGCCTACGGCGATCGGCAGCCTCCGGGATACGTTCGCCGAGTATCCGCACATTCGCAACCTGCTGCCGGCGATGGGATACGGGGACCGGCAGACCCACGACCTTGAGGCCACGATCCAAGCCACGGACTGCGACCTGGTCTTGATCGCCACGCCGGTCGATCTCCGCCGAATCATCCGCATCAGCCAGCCGACGTGCCGCGTCACGTATCACCTGGAAGAGTCCGGTCATCCCGCGCTCCGGGACCTTCTCCGCGACCGACTCCACGCCATGAAAGCGGTGCCTCATGCCTGACGGCATTCTGGTCGCGCTCGGGGGACATGCGCTGCTCAGGCCGGGACAGTCCGGGTTTCAACAGCAAGCCGGCAATCTCGATGAGACTCTGGGCGATCTTGTCGAGCTGATTCGCCAGTCGAACCACGTGGTCATCACGCACGGCAATGGCCCTCAGGTCGGCCATATCCTGATCCGGGTCGAAGAATCTCGTGGAAAGGCCTATGATCTTCCGCTCGATGCGTGCGTCGCACAGTCCCAGGGCGAGATCGGCTATCTGATCCAACAGAGTCTCGAAAACGTGCTGCGCCGGAACGGCCTCGTGAGGCGGACGCTCACGGTACTCTGCCGGACCTTGATCGATCGGGACGATCCCTGTATGAAGGACCCAACCAAGCCGGTCGGCCCGTTCTATACGAAGGAGCACGCGGCGGTGCTCAGCGCGCGCGGGTGGCGGATGAGGAGGGACGCCGAGGGACGCTACCGCCGAGTCGTGCCGTCGCCTCGACCGCTCCACATTCTCGAGACCGAGTTGATCCGGCGTACCTTCGAGGACGGCACGATCGTGATCGCGGCCGGCGGCGGGGGCATCCCGGTTGCGCTCACGGGAGACCACGAGCTGGTCGGGGTCGAAGCGGTCGTGGATAAGGACTTTACCTCGGGCATGCTGGCCTCCGCGATCGGCGTGGAGCGCATCCTGGACCTGACGGCGGTCGAGCATGCGAAGCTCCACTTCGGCTCGCGCGACGAGCGCGATCTCGACCGCCTGACCATCGCCGAAGCCAAGACGTACCTGGCCGATGGTCAGTTCGCGGAGGGAAGCATGGGGCCGAAGATCGAGGCGGCGATCCAGTTTCTCGAGCGGGGTGGCCGCGAAGTGATCATCACACGGGCGGACCGGGTGCTGCAGGCGTGGACCGGACAAACCGGCACGCACCTGCGTCCGGATGAAGCTCGGGACGACACCGGGAGGCCGAGACGCCCGTGAAGGTGATGATGTGCCATCTCACCGGCAGCCTGCGCGGGCTGACCCAGTACGTCGAAGCCGACACGCTCACCTTCGGAAGCGAGCCGGAGTGCGGGGTGGCGTTCGATCCCGACAAAAACCCGGCCGTCCAGCCGATCCACGCTGAATTGACGGTGACGGACCACACCCCTGTTGTCCGCGACCGGACCGGACGGCAGGCCTTGCTGGTCAACGGCCGACCGTCCCTAGATGCCGCGTTGAAAGACGGCGACCTCGTCCAGCTCGGTGAGGGCGGCCCGCTGATCCGGTTTCGCTTTCCTCCCGACGGCGCCGGCGACACCAAGTCCTGGCGGACGATTGTGGACGACTGCCGAGACATCGTGGTCCGCACCCCGCACGCCCGCTATCTCTCTCCGCTGTACCTGGCTCGCCACGTCCTGGCCGACATCGTCCGGCACGCCTCACCCGGCCTCAAGGTCCTGGCGGCCACGATCCTCCTGACGCCGTTGCTGATCATTGCCGCGCTCGGCATCGTGGTCTATCATCAGCACCTCTCCGCCGGCGAGGCGGAACGCCGGATGAGCGAGCTCATCGGACAACTGGAGACCGGCCGGATGACCCACGCCGAGATCGAGCGGCGCATCGAGCGGGAACGGCAAGCACACACGGAGCTCCTCCGCCGGGAGCAGGCGCTGCTCGACAAATTGGCCGCCGCCGTGACGGGACAAGAGGCCGCCAGAAAATCGCAGGGGGAGCTTCGAGCGCTCCGGCAACAGCTCGCCGCCCTGGAGCGGTCGCAGACCTTTGCGGAGGAAATTGTCCAGCGGTACGCCGGCGCTGTCGGTCTCCTGCAAGGCGGGTATGGGTTCAGAGAACAGGGGACCGGCCGCGTGCTCCGCTACAAGGGATTCGATCAAGCCGGCAACCCGCTGCTTGACAAAGACGGGAACACCCTCGTGACCGTCGAAGGATCAGCGCCCGCCATCATCATCTACTATGCCGGCACCGCCTTTCTGGTGGACGATGAGGGGACGGTCGTCACGAATCGGCATCTCATCCGGATGTGGGAGGACTTCGCACCCGCCCAGGAAGCCATGGCCTCCGGGTTTGACCCCGACGTGCGATTCCTGCGCGTGTTCCTCCCGGAAACCGCCGAGCCGTACCAGCTCCAGGTCCTCGCCGAGTCGAAGCGCGCCGACCTCGCGATCCTCCGGACGGATCGCCGGCCCACCGGGTCTCCCTGGCTCACGCTGGCGTCGGGCGATGAGCGCACCCGGCCCGGAGAACCGATCATCCTGTTGAGCTATCCCGGAAGTTTCGATACCCTGCTGGGCCGTCTCCCGAGGCCGGTGAGCGATGAGGTGCTCTCCAAAGCCGGCGGCCATGGCGGTAAGCTTGCGGAAGAGCTGTCACGACGCGGGCTGATCCATCCACTGGCCACGCAGGGGCACATCGCTGATGTCTCCTCCGACGTGGTGACGTTCGAAGCGGGGTCGGCGACCGGAAGCAGCGGCGGGCCGGTCCTGAACCGCGCCGGTCACGTCGTGGCGGTCAATTACGCCGCGCTGCAACGAATCGGCGGCGTGCAGGTGGCGATGCCGACCCGGTTCACGCGCGAGCTGCTGGCCGAGCTCGGGGAATCGGCCGCGCCACGACCTGTCAACCCCGGACGCCGGTGAAAGCACAACTCGGGTGACTGCATGCATGTGCTGGCCGCAGTGGATGCTTCGCGGGACTCTCGCAATGCGGCGCGCATGGTGCTTCATCTGGCCCAGCCCGCCGAAGTTGATGTCCTGTATGTCGTGGACCTGGAAACCCTCAAGCACACCTACCTCGCGACCGCGGTGCCGGCCGGCTACTATGAGAGCTATCGCCGCGAGATCGCCGAAGCGGCCGAGCAGGTGCTGCATCAAGTGAAAACCGAGCTCGCTCCCCACGTCAAGCAGATCCGCCTCATCGCCGACACCGGGGACCCCGCTGAAAGCCTGATCCAGACCGCCGAAGAATCCAGGCCCGATATGATTCTCGTCGGGCAACGCGGCATGACGGCCGAGCCCACATTTCTCCTGGGCGGCGTGTCGCAGAAGGCGGCCCTGTATGCGCCCTGCTCGGTATTGGTCGTGAAAGAGCCGGCGGTGGTGGACCATCTCTTGCTGGCCGTGGATGGCTCCGAGGAGTCGGACAAGGCGGTGCGCTTGCTGGCCGGCGCGCCCTTCAAGGGCCGCCCCCGCCTCACGGTCGTCACGGCCTGGGCCGGGGGACGCACCGCCCCATTCGGGGCCGCGCCACCATCCGGCCTCGACGAGTTGGCGGCCGCCAAGGGGCAGGAGCTGCTCCGCACCGTGGCGCAGACGCTGGGAACGGACCACTATGAGGTCCGGACCGAGATGCTGGACGGCGATCCGGCCTTTGCCATCCTCGAAGCGGCGGCGCGGCACGGGGCGCATATGATCGTGCTCGGCTCCCGCGGCATAAAGGCCATCAAGCGGTTTCTCCTCGGCAGCGTCTCGCAGAAGGTGCTGGTGCACGCCCCCTGCTCGGTGCTGATCGTCCGCTGAAAGCATCCCGCCGACCCCGGTTGCCCATGACCGATTCGGAATGCGTCCAGCTCCTGCAAGGGACGCTGCCGGCACTGCGCTTCCGCTGACCGGGGTTCCGCAAGGTGCGAAAGCAGAGCTGCCGGCGCATTGACCGCCGCCGCGAGGAGCTCCGGTTGGCGAAGGTGGGCGCACCATCGCGCCGACCCCGGGACCCATGCCGAGGAATGGGAAGTCCTGGATACCCTGTGCCGGGCGTGTCCCGGAAACCCTCCGACCCTGCTAGGGAGCTCTGATCTCCGACGATTTCTTCCGTAGTTTCTCCACCAAGTCCGGGTACGAGGATGAGTGGATGATCCGCTCGAACTGGCTCCGGTAGTTCTTCACCAAGCTGACCCCATCGATCACGACGTCGTACACCCGCCAATCGCCGGACTGATTCATCAGGCGGTAATCCACCGGAAACTCGGACTTGGGAGACACGATTTTGGTCCTGACCTCCGCGTACGCGCCGTCGCCCAGTTCTTTCAAGTAATGGACTTGCTCCCCCGAGTAGCCTTCGATCTTCTTGGCGTACGAATTCGAGAGCAGGGCTTGAAAGAGCTCGACGAATTCCTGTTTTTCCGATTTGCTCAGCTTGTTCCACTGGGCGACCAAGGACCGCTTGGACATTTCCTCATAATCGAAGCGTTTCCCGACCGTCTCTTCGATCAGCTTCCGGCGACGTGCGGATTGCGACGGCTTTTTCAGGCCTTCATCGGTGAGGAGACCGATGACTTCGTTGATCGTACCCTTGACCGTCTCGGTGGGAGATAGTGCGGCGATGGCCGCCGTGGCGACTAGGACCAGCACCGGGAGCCCGCTGACAGCCCAAAAGCCTCGCCCTCTCACAACGTTCGCCATGCTCCTTCGGCGCACACGTACGTCTGCTTCCTGGGATCACGATCCGGCCGTTGGGCCAGAACGAACCGCCACTGGTTTGACGCCCCCGCTGTTGAGCTTGGCCCAAAAGGTGCTATCTGGTGTGCAGGCGGAGGTGTGGTGAGAGGAACACACCAGACCAGGAGGTCGAGCGAAGAGGCGGTGTGCAGGCCCGGTCGGCCGGGAAGCCTAAAACCTCTCCACGACCACCACCATCCAGGAAGCTCTCAAGGAACCAACCCCTCCGCCGTTTCGTAGCCCATCACGGGGCCGGGGCGATTTTGCCCAGACCCTCGCTCACCCTGCAGACGGCCCGACGTATCCCAGGCCGCACGAGGGTCGAAACCAGCCTCCGATCACTCATCACGGGGTTAACGAGCCGCTCCAGGCTCGCCCAGATAGGCCCGGAGGATATCCCGCCGCGCGACGAGCCCGAGCAACTTGCCCTCCGCCCCCACGACCGGCGCCCGGATCAGGCCGCTGGCTCGGAGTACGTGGATGAGCGTCAGCACATCGGTTTCCGGCCTCACCGCGTAAGGCTCGCGGCTCATGACCGAGTCCGCCGAGACCATGTTGAGCTGGCGCCCTTCGGCCAGCGCCGCCAGGAGGTCGTGCTCGCTGACAATGCCGATCAGCCGCCGGTTCTCGTCCAAGATCGGGACCGAGCCGAAGCCCTCGATCATCATGGACGCCAGCACATCGCCCTTGGTGGTCGCATGAGCGGACTGTACATCCGTGCACATCACATCGGCGGCCCTCAGCCGCTGGAAACCGGCCTGGCACTGCTTCTTGCTTGCCATCACTCCCTCCTCGGAGAAACCGTTCATGCTCGGCGTGTTCGAGCTGCGCCGGACTCCTCATCACGCGGCACATGCCTTGGACCCGCCACTCTCAAGCCCGTTATTCGGGGCAGGCCCTTGCAGCCAAGTCATGCTCAGCAAGTGAAATGCCATGAACGCCCACGGACGAAGTGCCTGATAGTTCACGGTCGCAATGGCTCCGGGGAGAGGGCGCACACGACAGCACCGAGGCGCAGTGGTGAGAATCACCACAGCGCCCTTTCCCCAATTGGTGCAATACGCCCCAGCCAGGATCCAGTTTTCCCCGCGGCTTGCGCAATATGGCCGGGACGCCAAGGCACGCCCTATGCACCCCCAGGTCACGAGCGCATTCCGCGCTCGTGGGAGGCTCCGTGAAGCAACTCATCGCCATGCTGGCCCGCGCTGCCGACGGCGCCATGCTGGTGGACCAAAACCGGAAGGTGGTGTTCTGGAACAGGGCCGCCGAACGGCTCCTCGGATACAAACGCGATGAGGTGGTTGGGCGTTTCTGCCACGACGTCCTGCGTGGAGAAACGCTCAGAGGCCAGCCCCTCTGCTCCCCCTCCTGTGCCATCGGCCACCGCCTCGTCGGCGGCGAGCCGGTGCAGAATTTCAACATGCGGACTCGCGCCAAGAATGGCCGGCTCGTCTGGGTGAACGTGAGTTGCCTCCCCGTGCCCAGCAGAAAGTCGGAACGCTCCTGGTCTGTCCACCTCTTCCGGAATATCAGCCGGCAAGCCAGAGTACAGCAACTCGTCGAGGAGCTCCACACGGCCGTCTCCTGCCCCGGTCCCGGAGAAGCGGATATCGCCGCAGAGCAGGCGCCGGGTATTCCGCCGGCTCTCCCCCTGAGCGGCCGAGAGCGCGAAGTTCTGCAGTTGATCGCGCTGGGAAGAAACACCAAGAGCATCGCCGAGTCGCTCGGCATCAGCCCCGCGACGGTCAGGAATCATGTCCAACACATCTTGGAGAAACTCGGCGCGCACACCCGCCTCCAGGCCCTTGCCATAGCCTTTCACCCCGCCACCCCCTCCCCCTAATCCAGCAATCGTAAGCCGTCAGGCGTGAGGCGCAAGGGGGCGCAGGCGTCACGAATAAGTGACGCCACGTTGGTGCGCGCCGCGAGTCGGTGAGCCGGCTGGGTCTCAATACCTTACGCTTCACGGCTTGATGCGATTGGCTTACCTGAAAAAATGAAGCAGCCGGCTCATTGTTTCTCCGGGCAAAGAGGCATATTTCCTTCTTATCAATAAGGAAGTGTTTCAGTGTGTAGTGTTTTGGCTTCGTCCGGGCAACGCGCCGGGGAGAGGGAGGGGAGGATGTCAGAGAGGGGAGGAGGTGAAACACGATGTCACGGCTGTTCAACCATAAGCTTCTAGGGGCGGCCCTGGTGGCCGGGCTCGTCCTGCTTGCGCCGGGAGTGGCCGGAGCGGTGGGGCTTAATCACGCACCGTTCACGCCGGAAAAGGTCGGGACGGTTCCGGGAGCGTGGATCGACCTGATCACGAACATGGTCAGGGACCACCAGGAGCTAGCTAAATTCGAGGGAAGGGACCGCGCGTACGAGCCTTACCTCGGAGAGCTCGCGATCGTACGGGCCGCGTTCAACGCGGGTGACGCAAAGACCACGTATGTGACGATGAATCGGCTCATGGACATGCTGGAGGCCGACGCCAAAGGGGGCGGGATTCCCATTTGGTCGGCGAAGGCTGTCTTCGACTTCTGCGGACGAGTGACGCCCGCCAAGTACCATGACGCCTGGCGGCACAACCCGACGCTGGCAGAAGGCGGGTTCGATTACTGGGCCGATGAGATGCCGGACTTCGGCGGCGGTGGCTAGAGGGCTGGATGCAAAGACCGAGGTGCCCGGTTTGAGCGAGCCCGGACGAAGCTCCTCCAGGCAAGGTGCTCTGGTGTAAGGAAAGCGAGGTGCGGCGATGAGATGTCTAGATCACACAGACATGGCGGCGCTCATGGGAGCGGTAACCATCATGGCGTGCGCCGGGTTCTTCTTCGCCTACCTGGGGATCGAGCGCGACCTGCCGGTGGGAACTCCCTCCATGGGGTTTCTCCAAGAGGAGTTGGCGAAGGCGATCGACGAAGCGGTCGTGACGCCCTCGGGGCTCGCCGATGAACGCAACCGAACCCAGGCAGCGCTGGGCAAGACGATCGTGGGGCTGGCTCAGCTTCATGCCCGAAAAACCTCGTTGATCTCCGATCTCGCAGGGAGGGCTGCGGACCAGGAGGAGCTTGGCCGCCTCCTCGTGGCTGGCAACGTACGTTTTGAGCGCCAGCTCGCGGTGAGGCAGGCTGACTATGGCCGCGCGGTGGTTGCCGCCACCCAGGCGATTGAGCGGGCCGCAGGTGAACCGGCGGCCTCGAGGGAAACGATCCTCGCCGCGGCCGCGGCGAGAGCGGCGGCGGAGCGGACCGCGCCGGCGCCAGCGGCGGTCATTACCCGGGATCCAAGCTGGGGCTTCGGCTCAATCGGGGATGGGGCCCTCCTGCCGGTCATGGTTCTCGGCGCAGGGGCATTTATTCTGGTCCTCGGGGGGATCGGGATGACGGGGGCGGTATTCTCCACCCGGACGATCGCGGCGCACTGCGACGAGGTTCACAAAGACGTGATGGTGGAGATGCTCGTGAGCGACGAGACACCGTACGAGGTCACTCACTGCTCGGCGTTCGACGGCGGACCAATCACCTGCGACAAACGATGCCGGCGGTGGCCGAGGGCCTTCGAGCGGCCGCTCGCGCACGCGGCCTGACCGTGAGCCGATGAGGGCTCCCTCCGTTCCAACAAGGCTCGGGGTGACGAAAGGCTCCGGCTTGCTGCCCCGCACACTGCGGCGCTTGTCGGAAGGGCGACAAAGGCGACCCTGAGGGGTCACCTACAAGCCGGCCTTCATCATCCCGAGTCGGCCCAGGGCGGCTGGCCGCCTCGGACCGTGGCATTCCAGGGCAGCGCCTGCGATCCGGCTGCCCCTTTTTGCGACAGGCTTTCCCAGGATCTCGCCTGCCAACAGTCCTTCCTAAGCCCCGACCTGTGCGTGATCTCCAAGAGACGGCCTCGGTGCCTCTTCGTGGCATTCGCCTTGCTCCCTTCTGGGAGTAGGTCGCTGACGTCCTAGGCATGCCTGGAGCCACGGGGGCGGGGACACCAACTACCCGGTGTTGCCCCCTATCAACGACTCGCTGAAATGAGGAGGAAGACTATGGACCGAAAACTAGCCATCCTCATCGCGCTGACGTTTATCATCACGATCGGAGTGTGGCTCGCCACGGTCCGGGAGTCCCAGGCCATTCCCGCCTGGGCGCGCAAGTACAACGCCGACTGCTCGATGTGCCATTATCCGGTGATCCCTCGGCTGAACTCGTTCGGCCAGCAATTCCGCCGGGCCGGCTACCGGACACCTGATGAGTTCGGCAAGGATCAGGATGTGACGAAGGTCGGCGACTTCCTGTCGGCGCGCACCCGGGCCAGATTCGGCTACGAGAACAAGCTGGGCCGGATCGAGCGGACCGAGTTCACGCTCAACGATGTGACGTTCTTCTATGCCGGCGCCTTCTCGCGCAACTTCTCCGGTTTCCTCGAGCCTGAGATTAAGAGCGATGGCGACATCGAGCTCGTGGCCCAGCTCCTGGGCGTCTTCGGAACGGCGGACCGTTACCTCAGCTTCCGCACGGGGCAGATGCACCCGCTCGTCAGGGTGGGCTTCAGCGGGTTTGACCGGCCGTCCGGGATCAGCACCAATCCGCTCCTTTCGACCACGCTGACGCGCGCCGGCCCGATCAACGGCGCGAATTTCGCTCTGAACAAAGATCAAAAGGGCCTCGAGATCGCCTACGTGCAAGGTCGGGGCCGGCTCCTGGCCCAGGTCCTCAACGGCGTGAATCAAAACGGGAGCGGCACCGCGAGCAAAACCGACGTTGACGCGGACAAGGATTTCCAGGTCGCGTACGAACACATCCTGGATGATGTGGCCTCCGGGGTGACGGCCTTCTACTACAAGGGGAGCTACCCCGGCGTGGCCAGTGACACGGCAGTCAGCCAGCGGTTCAACTTCTACCGCCTGGGCATCACGGCCAACAAGGTCTTCCCGGTGGGGTTCGGCTATTTCGAGCTCCAAGGAGGCTACATCCGAAGTTCCGATAACGTGCCGGCCCAGGTGGGACCCAATGTGTTGGGTCACGCCGCCTATATCGAGTCCCAGCAGTATCTGACCGGGCCGGAGATCACATTCTTAGAGAGGTTTTCGCTGATCAATATGGACACGGTGAGTCAGACTGTCTCGCGAAAAGACTATACGGCAGGGGTCGTCGCTCCCGTGCAGACCTGGCTGCGGGCAGCGGCCGAGTACACGTACACGACGGATATCCAGGTCCCGGGGGTGTCCGGTCATAGCGCCCTGCTCGAGCTGCAGGCGAACTGGTGAGGAAAGCAAGGGGGCGATCCGTCGTCAGCAATCAGCTATCAGGTCAGCGCGAAACGTTGCAAGCTGACCTAGGCTTCAAGGGACAGCGCACGTGAATCAGGTGACAAGGTCCAGGAAGACATGGTGGCTCGCTGGCCTTGTGACCGTGCTGGCGATGCACGGATGCGGCGGACCGGTCCGCTATAGCCGGGAGGTTCAGGAGGATCCGCACCGCTACGTCCGGCTCGAAGCGCGCTATGGCTATGGGCCACAGTACGGATACGACGGTGCGGCCATGCGCTTCGCCCATCCGGTTGCCTTGAGCGAGACGGAGTGGGCCCGCATCCTCCAAACTATCCGAGTCCAACCCCGAAAGGGGCTTCTGACGATCGGCATGGAGCCGGCCGGCCCTATGGAAGCGTTTCGTGAGGATGAACGGCGTTACCTCGCCCGCTTCCTTGTCGAGGGTTTTTCGAAGGCCAGACCCGATGAGTGGGTCGTCTTTTACCACAGCCGCCCGCGAGCGCATCGGGGAGGCCCCGGTCTCGTGGAGTTGGCCTCAGGAGGATTCTTCATGGAGGGCGGGCAGCTCCATTTCGTCCTGGCCAATTATCGGTACGTGGCTTCGTTGCGGTCCATTCAGGAACAGACCCGGGACAATCCTCTGCGCCCGGCCGGCGAAGCCTTCTACGATCTGGTGCCGGGCAAGCACCAGTCGGTCCGACCAGTGAAGATCTGGGACATGACGGAACCGATTCGGGCGCAGAGCGTCGAGCTGATCCTCGACTATCAGACGTTGCTGGCGTCTCCCGATGAACCAGGCCTGAAGCCGCCAGGAGGCGCCCCGCTGGATGAGCGATTGCGGACGCTCAATCGCCTGTACAAGGAAGGGCTGATCACGGAGGAGGAGTACCGGCTCAAGCGGCAGCAACTATTGAATGCGCTATGAAGAAGAGAAAGGCAACGGGAGGCAATGTAATGATGAAAGAAATACTGAACACGGTGCTGTTGCACACGCTGCTGTTCGCACCTCTTACCGCTTGGGCGCAGGCAGATCTGATCGCCAAGGGCGAGAAGGTCTTCGCTGACAAGAAATGTATCCCCTGCCACGCGATCAAAGGGAAAGGCGGCATTGTGGGCCCAACGGCGCGTGGCCCGGAGTTGAGCACGGTGGGCGCGAACCGGGACGCGCAGTGGCTGAAGACATACCTGAAAGATCCGAAGGCGGGGAATCCGAAGGCCAAGATGATGGCCTTCAAAGGGACGGACGAGGAGCTGGAGGCGCTGGTCGCCTACCTGGGCTCGTTGAAATAAGGCGCAGGTTGCGCTCGCTGCAGTGACGGTTTCCGGGCCGTCTCGGCGGCGGATGACCGCTCGGTCCTGGTGGGCTTCGGCCTCGGGTACAAGTTCTGAGGCAGGGCGAGGCGGGATCGCGACGATAAGGAGGGCGTATGAGACGGACTGAGTACATGGCCAGCGCGTGCGATCCGAAGACCCTGACGGTGCAACAACTGATGGAGGACGCCGTGGTCACCGTCAGCCCTCGGGCGACGGGACTGGCCATCGCCCAGATCTTGAGCGAGCGCAATTTTGGAAGCGTCCCGGTGGTGGAGGGGGACCGGACTCTTATCGGCCTGGTCAGCGAATTTGATCTCCTGCGAGCCATGGATGAGGACAAGGATCTGCGGAAGGTGACGGCGGGCGAGATCATGACCCGCGAGGTGGTGACGGCGACGGAAAACATGAAGGTCAAGGACCTCGTGCAGTTGCTGCAGGACCGCTTCCTGATTCGTGTGCCGGTGGTGAGGGGCAAGACGCTCGTGGGGGTGGTGGCGAGGCGGGACATCGTGTTCGGATACGTGAAAGCGCTGGCCAACTATTGGCCGTAGGTTCGCCGGCAGACCGGTACGCAGTGGTTCCCCAGCGCGCGCAGCGAACAGGAAGAGAGGTGGGGCCATGACGATGCTGCTGAGGCTCAAGAAGTACCTCGACGCCGAGAAGGTCCCCTACGAGGTCTTAGCCCACCGCGAGGCCTACACGGCCCCTGAGATTGCCGAAGCCCTCCACATCCCGGGCAAGGAGTTGGCCAAGGTGGTGATCGCGAAGGTTGACGGGCGGTTTGTCATGATGGTTCTGCCGGCCAACTGGAAGGTGGACATCAAGCGGCTCAAGGCAGTCTTTGGAACCAGCCACGTGCGCCTGGCCACGGAGGAGGAATTTCGGGATCTGTTTCCTGACTGCGTCATCGGGGCGATGCCGCCGTTCGGCAATCTGTACGGCCTCGCGGTCTACGTGGACCGGGCGCTCACGGAAGACGAGGAGATCGTGTTCCAGGCCGGCACGCACGTGGATGCGGTCAAGCTCCGGTACCGGGACTTTGCCGACTTGGTCCATCCCCAGGTGACGGAGTTTCATCAGGAGTCCTCGAAGACGGCCGGAGGGGAACTGTAAGCGGAGAGAACTCCATGTTAGAGAGACGCCGCTTTGTCACGGGTCTGACGGCTTCGATCATGGCGATCATTGGGTCGGTGATCGGACTTCCTCTAATCGGCTACACCATCCTCCCGGCGCTCAAGAAGCGACCGGAGGTGTGGGCCGATACCGGCGCGATTGACGACCTAGTCCCGGGTCAGCCCCAAGAGCTCACGGTACATCAGAACGTGATGGATGGGTGGCTGAAGACGACCGTGTCCAAGTCCGTCTGGGCGGTCAAACAGACCTCGGGTGAGGTGGTGGTTTATTCGGGCCTCTGCACGCACTTGGGCTGTGGGTTTCGGTGGAACGGGCAGCAACAGCGATTCCAGTGCCCATGCCATACGGCCGCATTCGCTTTGGATGGCCGCGTGCTGGGGGGCCCCCCTCCCCGGCCACTGGACACGCTTCCGGCGAAGATCGAAGGGGGACGGCTGCTCGTCATGTACAAGGAATTCAAGGCGGGCGCATCCACGAAGATTGAAATATGAAGGCTATGGGCAATGGGCGGTAGGCTATAGGTCGAATTGTCTTCCCTCTAGCCCATTGCCTATAACCCTCTCGCCTGGAGCGAGCATGTTGCGAAGCGTTTACACCTGGCTCGATGAGCGCCTCAAGCTGACGCCCCTCCGGATCGCGCTGCTGGAAGAACCGATCCCCGGTGGCGCAAGCTGGATCTATGTCTTCGGCAGCGTGACCCTGTTCGCCGTCCTGCTCCAGATGGTCACCGGCATGTTCCTGATGCTCTCCTACGCGCCTACCGCAGACCATGCCTATGAGAGCGTCCAGTACATCCAGGAAGAGGTCCCGTTCGGCGCGTTTATCCGCGGCCTGCATCATTGGGGCGCCTCGTTGATGATGGTGGCAATCGGCCTTCATATGCTCCAGGTGTTCCTCTACGGGGCGTACAAACGGCCGCGTGAGATGATGTGGCTGGTGGGGGTGGTGCTGTTTCTGATCACCCTCGCGTTCGGATTCAGCGGCTATTTGCTGCCCTGGGACCAGCGGGCGTACTGGGCGACCCAAGTGGGCATTAACATCGTGGGAACGATTCCGCTGATCGGCGACACGCTCGTTCGGATCATCCGGGGAGGCCAAACTTTGGGCACGATGACGCTCAGCCGGTTCTTCGCGCTGCATACCGTTTTTCTTCCCTGGCTCCTGATGGGGCTGGTCATACTGCATCTGGTCATTCTGCGACGTGTGGGGCCGGCCGGGCCATGGGATGAGCAGCGGGCCGCGGCGATCCGGGAGCCGTTCTGGCCGAGGCAGGTCGCCATGGACGCGATGGCGATGGTCGTCGCCTTTGCGATCCTCGTGGCGCTGGCGTTGACTCTGCCGCCCACCCTCGGGGATCGCGCCAACCCGGCCGATACCACCTTCACGCCGGTCCCGGAGTGGTATTTCCTGTTTTATTACGAGTGGCTCAAGCATTTCCGGGGGCGCTGGGAGATCGTCGGGACCGTCTTGGTGCCGGTCTTGTTCTATGTGCTCTTGTTCCTGCTGCCGTTCCTGGATCGGCGCCCCGAGCGCCGGCCGTTTTCGCGGCCGCTGGTCCTGGGAGCCGGCGGCCTCCTCCTGGCGGTTGTGTTCACCTTTCTCACGATCTCGTTGAGGGCGGTGGCGTCGATCCCGGTGACCGACCCGTCGGTCGTGCGGGGGAAGCACCTCTATCAGACCCTGGGATGCGCCGCCTGCCACCGGATTCACGGGGAGGGAGAAGCGATCGGCCCGGATCTGTCATCGGTCGGGACGCAGCGGGACGCCCGATGGCTGTTGCGCCTCTGGAAGGACCCCCAGGCACTCACGCCGGGGTCCCTCATGCCGCCGTACGCCGGGCTGAGTGACGCCGAACTCAAGGAGCTGACCGATTACATGTTGAGCCTGAAGTGACGATCGGAACCGTGGGGAGGCCACCATGCAGGCCTTTTCTCCTGGCCTCGCCGGGGTGCCGGCGGCCAAGTCAACAATCAGCTACGTAGACGGCCGGTCCGGATTGCTGGAGTACCGCGGCATCCGGATCGAAGAGCTGGCCGAGCATAGCTCCTTCATGGAGACGACCTACCTGTTGCTCTATGATCGCTTGCCCACGCAGGCCGAGCTGGATCGCTTCTTCACCGATGTAGCCCGTCACCGACGGATCAAGTATCGGATCACGGATCTGATCAAATGTCTGCCCGAGCACGGCCATCCGATGGACGCCTTGCAAGCGGCCGTGGCGGCCCTCGGGATGTTCTATCCGGCCCGGAATGTGCTGGATCCCGAGGTGCAATACTGGTCTGCCGTTCGGCTGATCGCCAAAGTGCCTACTATCATCGCCGCCTCCTATCGGCTCAGACGCGGGGACGAACAGATCCAGCCCCGGGATGACCTGGATCACACGAGCAATTTCCTGTACATGCTGACCGAGAAGGTGCCAGACCCGCTGATCGCCAGGGCGCTGGACACCTGCCTCATTCTCCATGCCGAGCACACGATGAACGCCTCGACCTTCAGCGGCATGGTGACCGCCTCCACGCTGGCTGACCCCTATACGGTGGTCTCCTCCGCCATCGGCACCCTGAAGGGGCCCCTCCACGGGGGCGCCGCGGAGGAGGCGGTGGAGATGCTGGAAGAGATCGAATCGTTCGAGAACGTCCGGCCCTACCTCGAACACAAACTGGCCGCCAAAGAAAGGCTCATGGGGTTCGGCCACCGGATTTACAAGGTGAAGGACCCTCGAGCAACGATTCTGCAGGGGCTGGCCCGGAAACTCTTCGCGCGCTATGGACGCTCCCCGCTCTACGAGCTGGCGGAGGAAGTTGAGCGCGTGGGCGAAGAGCTGCTCCGACCCAAAGGCATCCATGCCAACGTAGATTTCTACTCGGGAGTGCTCTACAAGACGATGGGGCTCGACACCGATTGTTTCCCAACCGTGTTCGCCATGGCGCGCGTGACCGGCTGGCTGGCGCATTGGCTGGAGCAGCTTCAAGATAATCGGCTGTTCCGGCCCGACCAGATCTACGAGGGCGTGCACCGCCGGTCCTACGTTCCGATCGAGCGACGGCACGAGGGTCCCGAGGAGTGGCAAACCAAAAGGGAGGCACCCATGTCAACGCCCGAGAACACCCCCCCCGCGGCCCCGGAAGAGCAGCCGCCGGTCGAGAAGCCCAACCATTGTCTGCTGTGCGGACAGCTTGGGCCACCCATCCTGTACGGGCACTGGATCTGCGATCACTGCAAAACCCTCGTGCAGGCGGAAGCCGTGGCCAGGAAGCTGAAGATCGAAAAAGAAGGACGCCCGACATAGCCGTGCCCCACCCCGGCGCGAAAGAGAGGTCCCATGCCTGACCGGCCCGTGTCGCAGCCTCCAGAAATCCTCAAGGCGATCCAAGCGGCGGAGCGGAAGGTGGAACGCAAGCTCCGGTCAGCCGAGCAGGAGGCAACCACCATCGTTGAGCGGGCCCGGGGGCAAGCCGAGGCCCTGCTGGCCGAGAAGCGCCGGACCCTTGAGGAGAAGATGAGCGAGATGCTGGCGCAAGCCCGCCGGGAGGCGGAGCATGAGGCCGAACGGATGGTGCGGGAGGCTCAGGAGCAGGCGCAGGAGCTGAAGACCCGCTGCCTGGACAGGTTGGATGAAGCCGCGGATCTTGTCCTTCGGCGGATCTTTCCCGCGGAGCCCGACGCGAAGGCCAAGCATGATTGAGCCAATGGTGAAAGTGCGGCTCGCCTGTCCGCGTAGTCTGGTGGATGCCGTCACCGCCGTGCTGCAGGACGCAGGAGTCCTGCACATCGAGTCCGCGCCAACCGAGGCGATGCGGATTCCCCTACGTCCGCAGGTGATCGACGAGCCGGCCCGTCAACGCCAGGCCGAGCTGGAGCGCATGCGAGAGGAGTTGCGCCGGCTCCTCCTGCTCTTGCCCGAAACAGGCTCTCCGTTCCCTGTTGACCGTCCTCGATCGAGCGAAGAGAGAATGGAGGATTGGAAGGAGTTCCGCCAAGTCCTCCGACAGGTAGGCAACCGTGTGGACTACCTGACCGGCCGCCTCAAGACGTGCGAGGACGAACTGGCGCTTTTGTCCAAATACGAGAAGGCCCTTGAGGCCCTGGCTCCGTTCATGCGGCTCATCCGGGAGAGCGAGGAACTGGACCATCTGGGAGTGACTTTGGAAGAAGAGGACAGCCGGGCTCTCCCTCTCCTGCGCGAAGTGATGGCCGAGGTGACCGACAACCGGTACGAGCTGTTCCACAGTCGTTTGGACGAGCGCTCACTGGCGGTCCTGTTGGTCTTTCCGAAGGCCTGTACCGCCAGGATCCGTGGCCTGCTCCGCGAGGAAGGCATCAACGAACTGCGGCTGCCGGCCTCGGTGTCCGACAAACCACTCGGGCAGGCCTTGCGCATCATCCTCAAGAAGAAAGTCGATCTTCCGCTGCGCATCCGCCGTTACCGCCATGACCTCCTGGAGGTCGCCCGTGCCTGGCGCCGGGAGTTGGCACGCTACCAGGCGCTGGTCGCCCGACGATTGGAACAGATCGAAGCGGCCTCGCTCTTCTACCAGACCGAGATGACGTCCTTCGTGTACGGGTGGGTCCCGCGCCGCGTGCTCGCGGCCCTCAACGACAGAATCGGGAGGGAATTCGGTGGGAAGGTGGTGATCGAGGACTGTCCCATCGACCGGAAGGAACGGGAGGCAGTCCCGGTCGTTCTCCGGAATCCATCTCCTCTGAGACCTTTTGAGACCCTGACGCGGCTGATCGCCTTACCCCAGTACGGGAGCGTTGATCCCACGCCCTATCTGGCGATCTTCTTCCCTCTGTTCTACGGAATGATTGTGGGGGATGTCGGCTACGGCCTGCTTGTGCTCATCGCCGCGGTGGTCGTCCGGCGCCGGTACCGCCCTCGCCCCCTCGTGCGCGATCTTTCAACCGTCCTCGTTGTCGCCTCAGCAGCGGCAATCCTGTTCGGCCTTCTCTTTGGAGAGCTGTTTGGCGAGCTTGGCGAGCACGTGGGGCTCCACCCGGTCCTCAACCGCATGGAGGCCTTCCTTCCTCTCCTCTATCTCTCGGTCGGAGTTGGAACGCTGCACGTCGCACTGGGAATTGCGTTGGGCGCCCTCTGGGCGTGGCGACAAGGAGCGTGGCGCGAATGCCTGGCCAAGCTCGGCGGGCTTCTGCTGGTTCTCAGCTTTGTCTGCCTCATCGCGGGACTCGCCGGCCTTGTGCCTCACGAGTGGGGCACCCCGGCCCTGGTCGCATTGGCTCTCTCACTCGTCATCATCTTCACCTTCGAAGGGGCGCGCGGAGCCATGGCGCTGCACAACCTGGTGAATGTGCTCTCCTACCTCCGGCTCATGGGGATTGGCGTGGCCTCGGCCGCATTGGCTTTTGCCGCGAACAAGCTCGGGGGGATGGTGGGAAACCTCCTGCTGGCCATCATGATCGGAGGGACCCTGCACGCGATCAACCTCGTGTTCGGCCTGTTCTCGCCGACCATCCAGTCCCTGCGGCTCCATTACGTAGAGTTCTTCGAAAACTTTTTCGCGCCGGGAGGCAAACCCTACAAGCCGTTCAAGAGGAGCGCATGACCACCCGTCAGCGACCAGCACGGCCAATCCATCAGAAGCTGAAGGCTGACTTCAACCACGGAGGACAATCATGACCGACCTCGGACTCATCGCGATTGGAGCCAGCCTGGCTATCGGCCTTGCGGCGCTGGCCACGGGGCTGGCGCAAGCCAAGATCGGCGCCGCCGCCATCGGAGCCATCCTGGAAAAGCCGGAGTCGCTGGGGACCGTGCTGATCCTGCTGGTGATCCCGGAAACACTCGTGATTTTCGGCTTCACGGTCGCCGTGCTGATCCTGTTCGCCCTCAAATGAAAGCTGGGGGCTGAGGACTGAGTACCGAGGACTGAGACGCGGCCCTCGAACCTCAGCCCTCAGTCCTGAAAATATGGCCTACGAATCCCTCATCGCCGCGCTCCTGGAAGAAGGTGAGGCGAAGTGCAAGGCGGTCCTGCAGAAGGCCCAGACCGAGGCCGCCCGCCTGATCGCTGAGGCCCATGCGGCCGCCGAGGGTTTAGGTCGCGAGGCCGATATCCGCCTGCGGGACAAAGTCGTCAGGCAGCGCACGGAGATTCTTGGACGCGCCGCTCTCCAGGCAAGACAGCTCCAGTCGCAGACCAAGCATGAGGTGCTCGATGCCGTCTGGCGGCGGGTGACGGAGAAGGCGCTGGCGCTCCGCGGGTCCGTCCGGACGACGGTGCTGCGGGCGCTCCTCGATGAGCTGTTGGCCGCAGCGCCTCCCGGGCCGTACCAGGTGGTGATTGAGAGCCGTGAGCGAGGCCATGTTGAAGAGGACTTGAAGAAGCAAGGGGTCCCGTTTGTGCAGCAGCGCCGCGATGACCTGGTGCTCGGGATGGAGCTCCAAGCGGCCGGGGAACGGTTGCAGAGCAGCTTTGCCAGCCGCCTGGCCAAGGCGAAACCGGAGCTGACCATCGAGCTGAACCGGCTGCTGTTCGCCGACCGCGTCAGCCATCACCCGCGAGCTGACCGATGAACACCGCGCGCATGGGCGTGGACGACTACGCCTACATCAATGCGCGGGTCCGGGCCATGCAGAGCCGGCTACTCGATCCGCCGTCGTGGGAGCGCCTCGTGGCCCGGAACACGATCACGGATTTTGTGGATGATCTGATGCAGTCGCCGTATGCCGAGGCCCTCTCCTTCCCCTCGCTTCGCAACGACGCGCAGCCTTCACGGGTAGACGAGGCGCTCCGGCGGGATCTGACCGCCTGCCTGGCGAAGCTCCGGGATATCACCGCCGATCGCCCGCGGGAACTGATGGAAGCCGTCCTGCTCCGATGGGATGCGTACAACCTCAAGACGGTCCTGCGCGGGAAGCGGGCCGCGGCGCCGATCGAAGAGATCCTGGCCTCGACCTTTCCGGTGGGGAGATTGGATGAGATCGCGCTGGCGGAGCTGACACGGGCCCCGACGCTCCAAGGAATGGCTGACACGCTGGCAACCTGGCGGGCGCCCATCGCCCGTCCGCTCCACGATGGGCTCCGTCTCCTCGGCGAGGCTGACACGCTCCAGCCGCTGGAGTTCGAGCTGGATCGCTGGGTCTTTTCAGAAGCCTGTCGGATGGTGGCGAATGGCGATGGCAATGACCAGGTGGTGAGAGCGTACCTCCGGCTGCTCGTGGACAAGACCAACCTCCTGACCGCGCTGCGGTATCCGGATGAACGCAGTGTCGTGACATCCGATGCCGCGCGCTATTTTCTGGATGCGAAGGGCCAGTTCACGCAGGCTCAGTACAAGGCGGTGGCGGGCGCCCGCGACCTGCGTCACGCGCTGTCGGTGCTCGAGGCTACGCCGTTTGGATGGCTCGCGGGGACCTTTGCGGAAGGAGAGCCGCTGTCGCTTCCGCGCCTGGAACGGGCGTTGGACCGCGCGATCGTTCGCGAGGCGATCAGTCTGTCGAGGCGCGATCCGCTCGGCATCGGCATCGCGATCGCCTATCTCGAGCGCAAGCTGAACGAGGTCAGAAATCTCCGCATGATCCAGCGTGGCCAGGTCCTGGGGATCGATCTCGGCCAGATGATGGACTGGCTGATCGTATAGGAAGACATGGCGCGACTCACGGTCATCACCGATCCTGACACCGCGATGGGCTTTCGATTGGCCGGCGTCGAGGTCACCGAGGCGACCGGCGCGACGGACGCAGCGGAGCGGCTGCTTACGGTGCTACAGGCGAAGGAATCCGGGATCGTCATCTATAACGAGGACTACCGCGCCGCGCTGTCTGAGAAAAGTCGTGCCGCGCTGGAGGACAGCCTTTCTCCGGTCTTCTTCCCCATCCCGGTGGCGCGGGCGCGGCGGATCGGTGAGCCACGCGAGGAGTACCTGGCCAGGCTTCTCCGCCGGGTCATCGGGTACCAGTTGAAACTCAAACGGTGAGACGTGAAAGGTGACGGGTAACGGGTGAGGAGGAGTGTTCCTTCCGACGTGTTACGTGTGACGCGTCACGAGAAGCGATGAGCGGAACGATCATCAAGATCTCGGGACCGACGGTGGTCGCGCGGGGTATGGAAGAGACTCGCATGTTCAACCGCGTCGCGGTGGGAGAGAGGGGCCTGCTCGGCGAGATCATTCGTCTCCGGGGCGGCGAGGCCACGATCCAAGTGTATGAGGAGACCACCGGGTTGACGCTGGGAGAAGAAGTGAAGGACAGCGGAGAGCCGCTGTTGGTGGAACTCGGACCCGGGCTGCTCGGTTCCATCTTTGATGGAGTCCAGCGCCCGCTTGACGAAATCGCCGCTCGGCACGGCGACTGGATCGCGCACGGCATCACCCTGCCCGCCCTTTCCCGTGACCGACGATGGACGTTTGCCCCCACGGTCCGAGCCGGGACACGTGTCGCCGCGGGGGACTGCCTCGGAGTGGTGCAGGAAACCGACAAGATCCGTCACCGCGTGATGGTACCACCCGGCATCGCCGGGGTGGCCCTCGAAATCCTGGAGGGGCCATTTCGCGTCACGGACCCCGTCGCCCGGCTCGACGGCGACCGGCAGTTGACGATGATGCAGCGTTGGCCGGTCAGGACCCCTCGGCCTGTCATGCAGCGGCTCCCGTCGGCGGTGCCGTTCATGACCGGCCAGCGAGTGTTGGACATGCTCTTCCCCCTCGCGTCCGGCGGGACCGTCATTGTCCCCGGCGGGTTCGGGACCGGCAAGACGGTGGTCGAGCAGACGCTGGCGAAATACGCGCGAGCCGACATCATCATCTACATCGGCTGCGGGGAGCGTGGCAACGAGATGACCGAGATCCTGGCCGAGTTTCCTCGGCTGAAGGATCCGATCAGCGGATTGCCGCTCATGCAGCGCACCGTCCTGGTCATCAATACCTCCAACATGCCGGTCGCAGCCCGGGAGACGTCCATCTACACCGGGATTACGCTGGCCGAATATTACCGTGACATGGGTTATGCGGTGGCCCTCATGGCCGACAGCACCTCCCGCTGGGCGGAGGCCACACGTGAGATCTCGGCGCGGCTGGAAGAAATGCCGGGGGAGGAAGGGTACCCCACGTATCTGGCCACCAAACTGGCCGGCTTCTACGAACGCGCCGGCCGGGTGCGCTGCCTAGGGAAGGAGGACCGTCAAGGGTCAGTGACCATCGTCTCGGCCATTTCGCCGCCTGGTGGGGATTTCTCCGAGCCGGTGACTCAAAGCTCGATGCAGGTAGCGGGCGGCCTATGGGCCCTGGATTCAGACCTGGCCCATCGCCGCCATTTCCCGGCCATTAACTGGAAGCGCAGCTTCTCGTTGTACACCACCGCGCTCGACCCGTGGTTCCAGAGAGAAATCGCTCAGGACTGGCCGCAGCTCCGCCTGGAGCTGACGGCGCTGCTGCAGAAAGAGGAGGAGCTGCAAGAGATCGTCCAGCTCGTCGGGATTGATGCGCTCCAGGATCAGGAGCGGATCGTGCTGGAAGTGAGCCGACTGGTCCGGGAAGAGTACCTCCGGCAACATGCCTTCTCCGAGATCGACGCCACCTGCCCCTTAGAGAAACAGTACTGGATGCTGAAAGCCCTGCTGCGCTATCTGACCTACTGCCGCGAACTCCTCAAGAAGGGTCGTGCGATGGAACAACTCATGGCCTCCTCAATGCCGCGTCAGCTTGAGCGAATGAAGGAGACACCCCCGGAACGCTGCGTGCAGCAAGTGCAGGCGCTGATCCAGAAGATGGAGCAGGAACAGCAATGAAACATGGTCCATGAGCCATGGATGATCTGATCACCCGAGAATACCTCACCGTCTCGCACCTCGCCGGCCCCCTTCTGTTCGTCGAGGGGGTCAGGAGCGCGTCGCTGGGCGAGATGGTCGAGATCATCAGCGCACGCGGGGAAACCCGCCGGGGTCAAGTGATTGAGCTCTCGGAGCAGCATGCAGTCATTCAAGTGCTGGAGGACACCAGCGGCTTGGGGATCACGGGAACCCGCGTCCGGCTCACCGAATCGTCCGCCATGATGAACCTGTCGTCTGATCTCCTGGGGCGGCGATTCAGCGGCGCCGGCCGGCCGATTGACGGCCTCCCGCCGATCATCCCCGAGACACGGGCCGAGATCAACGGCCAACCGCTCAACCCGGTCGCCCGGGACAGGCCTGACCATTTCATCCAGACCGGCATCTCGGCGATTGACGGGCTCAACACGCTGGTACGGGGACAGAAGCTTCCCATTTTTTCTGGAGCCGGTCTCCCGGCCAAAGAGCTCGCGGCGCAGATCCTTCGCCAGGCAAAGGTGCGTGAGACGGGGGAGGACAAGGAGGGGGCTGGCGCCTTCGCGGTCGTGTTTGCAGCGATAGGCATCACCTTTCGTGAGGCCTCGTTCTTCCTCGATGAGTTCGCGCGCGGTGGAGTGATGGCGCATGCCGTCGTCTTCCTGAACCTGGCGGATGACCCCACCATCGAACGACTCCTCACTCCCCGCTACGCACTGACCGCGGCCGAGTATCTTGCCTTCACCCTTGGCCGGCATGTCCTCGTCATCCTGACCGACATGGCCGCATACTGCGAGGCGCTACGCCAGATCGCCACAGCCCGGGAGGAAATTCCCGGGCGGCGCAGTTATCCCGGGTACATGTATTCCGACTTGGCCTCAATCTATGAACGCGCGGGTCGCATCAAGGGCAGGGCCGGTTCGATCACCCAACTCCCGATCCTGACCATGCCGGACGACGACATCACCCATCCGATCCCCGATCTGACCGGCTATATCACGGAAGGCCAGCTCGTGCTCTCGCGTGAACTGCACCGCAAGGGTATCTCCCCTCCCATTGATGTCCTGCCGTCCCTCTCGCGCCTGATGAACCTCGGGATCGGCTCCCCGAAGACCCGCGAGGACCATCGAGCTGTGGCGGATCAGCTCTATGCCCTGTACGCACAGGGGCGAGATGTCCGGCGTCTCGCCGCAATTGTGGGCGAGGATGGCCTCAGCGAATCGGACAAGCATCTCTTGAAGGTCGCGCATGACTTCGAGCAAGAGTTCGTGAATCAAGCAGATCAGGACCGTAGTATCGCCGAGACCTTGGATCTCGGATGGAAATTTCTCCGTTACCTGCCGAAGGAGCGGCTCACGCGGGTGAAGCCGGAACTGCTCGAGCGGTACTACGGGACGACAGGCGAAAGGCTAGAGGCGAGGGGCTAGGGAGGGCAGGCAAGGTTCATCTGGTTTGTTTAGTTTGTCTGGTTTAACGAGATAAACGAAATGAACCAGGGAAACCAGACAAACCAATGGAAGCCATCGGCCGCACACGAATGAACCTGTTGCTGCTCAAGCGCCAGATCCACGTGGCGCGGCGCGGGTTGGATCTGCTCCGCAGCAAGCGGGAGGCGGTGGTGCGGGAGCTCTTCGCCGTCATGGATCGCGTGGTTGAGAGTCGCGGGCAGATGGAGGTGGCACTCGAGCAGGCTTTGTCCTCCCTGGCACTGGCTCTCGGCATGGAAGGGCGGGCCATGCTGCAGTCGGCAGCCTACGCGGCCCACCGCACACTGCCGATCGAGCTCACCGAGCGCAATGTCTGGGGGGTGCGGTTTCCGGAGTTGCAGTACCCACCCGTTGTCCGATCGCTGGATGCCCGCGGCTACAGCGTCTCGGGGGTCTCAACCTATGTCGACGAAACGGCTCGCCGCTTCGAGATCGTGCTGGAGTTGACCCTCCGCAGCGTCACGGTTGAATTGCGACTGAAGAAGCTCGGAGCCGAGATCAGGAAAGTCACGCGCCGGATCAACGCCCTTAACGAAGTCCTGATCCCCGGGTTGACCCGCGCGGTGCGGGACATCCACGACGCGCTGGAGGAGCGAGAGCGCGAAGACCTGTTCCGCATGAAGCGATTCAAATCAAGCAGCGGGCGGCTTGCAGCGAGTAGCGAATAGCCACGAAGACAAAGAGCCAATGGGCCGGAATCTCTTGCTGCTAGCCACTCGCTATTTGCTGCTGGCTCGACGCGGAGGCGGCGTATGAACTTCGATCCCACCGAGGAACAACGGCAGACCAGGGAAATGGTGTGCCGGTTCGCGGAGCACGCGATCGCGCCGGTGGCGGCCGACAATGACCGGACCGGCCGTTTCCCGCGAGACCTCATCCACCAAATGGCCGCGCTGGGGCTCTTGGGCGGACCGATCCCGCAGGAGTACGGCGGCGCAGGATTGGACTATATTAGCCACGCGATCATCACCGAGGAAGTGGGACGAGCCGACTCCTCGCTGCGCACCACCTTGTCGGTGCAGGTCTCGCTCGTGGCGCTGAGTCTCCTCGCCTGGGGGACCGAGGAGCAGAAGCGGCGGTACCTCCCTGAGCTGTGCGCGGGTCGCCTCCTGGGGTGCTTCGGACTGACGGAGCCGAATGCGGGGAGCGATCCGGCGTCGATGGAGACCACGGCGGCCAGGCGTGGAGACTGCTGGGTGCTGAACGGGACCAAGACCTGGATTTCAAATGCGACGGTGGCCGACCTCGCGCTGGTCTTCGCCCAGACCGACGCTCGCCGCGGGCATGAGGGGATCGCTGCTTTCCTGGTCGAGAAGGGTCTGCCCGGCTTCACCGCTCGTCCGATCACCGGCAAGCTGGGCTTGCGGGCGTCGGACACAGGCGAGTTGATCTTCGAGGGCTGTGCGGTACCGGATGCGACCTTGCTGGGATCGGTCGGTCAGGGGTTTCAGGTGGCGATGTCGGCGCTGGACAATGGGCGGTACAGCGTGGCGGCCGGCTGCGTGGGGATTATCCAGGGATGCCTTGACGCCTGCACGGAATACGCCAAGACACGACAGCAGTTTGGCCGGCCCATCGGCAGCTTTCAACTGGTGCAGGACATGCTCGCTCGCATGGCGGTGGATCTGGATGCCGCGCGGTTGCTCGTCTACCGCGCCGGCCATCTCAAGAACCGCGGACTGCCCAACACAGTCGAGACAGCCGTCGCCAAGTACTTCGCGTCGGAAGCGGCGGTGCGGGCCGCCGGCGACGCGGTGCAGGTGTTCGGAGCCTACGGCTATTCGGAGGAGACCCCGGTGGCGCGCTATTACCGGGACGCCAAGGTCACGACGATCTATGAAGGCACCTCGCAGATTCAGAAGCTGCTGATCGGGTCGCACCTGCTGGGGATCAAAGCGTTTACGTAAAGACGACGATGAAGGCTGAACAGGGATTGGAAGCCGAACATGGACTTCAGGCTGACCGATGAGCAGAAAGCCCTTCGCGACATGGTGCGCGGGTTCGCGTCGAAGGAGATCGTCCCGCACGCGCAGGCGTTCGACGAAGAAGGGGCGATCCCGAAGAGCCTGTTGGACCAGATGGCCGGCTTGGGCTTGATGGGCGTCTGTGCACCCCCGGAGTACGGTGGAGCCGGCATGGATTACCTTGCCTACATCCTGGCGCTGGAAGAAGTGTGCAAGGCCTCGGCAAGCGTCGGTCTGGCGATGACCGTGAACAACACGCTCTACGGCGATCCGCTGCTGCGCTTCGGCACGCACGAGCAGAAGGTCCGGTGGCTGATGCCGGCGGCCAGAGGCGAACGGCTGGGATGCTACGCCTTGACTGAACCAGGCTCAGGATCCGATGCCATGGCGCTCGCCACGACCGCGACGCCGACAGGCGAGGGCTTCCTGCTGAACGGGACCAAGCTCTTTATCACCAACGGGGAGATCGCCTCGCAGGCCATCATCTTCGCCACGGTGGACAAGAGCAAGGGGTACAAGGGGGTCACCGCCTTCCTGGTGGACAAAGCCTCCCCCGGGGTTGCGGTGATGAAGAAAGAACGGAAGATGGGTCTCCTGGCCTCGGACACCTGCGCCCTGTCCTTTGAGAATGTCTCTGTTCCGGCCGACCAGGTCTTGGGTCCTGTTGGGCAAGGGTACAAGGTAGCGTTCTCCACGTTGGATGCCGGCCGGATTGGCATTGCGGCGCAGGCGCTGGGGATCGCGCAGGCCGCGTTTGAAGCCGCCATTGCCTATGCCAAGCGACGGGAGCAGTTCGGCAAGCCGATCGCCGAGTTCGAGGCGATTCAGTGGATGCTGGCAGACATGGACACTGAGATCGAGGCGGCCCGCCTGCTGACCCATCGCGCAGCGATGCTCAAGGCTGAGGGGCGGCCACGCTTCACCCGCGAGGCCTCCATGGCCAAGCTCTATGCCTCGGAGATGGCCACCCGCGTCACCGCTCGCGCGGTCCAGATTTTCGGGGGATCCGGCTACATGAAGGACTATCCGGTGGAGCGGTATTGCCGCGATGCCCACGCCCTGCCGCTCTACGAGGGCACATCGGAAATCCAGAGGCTCGTGATCGCCAAGGATCTGCTCAAGGAAGCCGAGCACTGACAAGCTACTCTGCAACCTTCAGTTTCTTCACTTCCGTGGTCAGCAATGGGACGATCTCGAAGAGGTCGCCCACAATGCCGTAGGTGGCCAGCTTGAAAATTGGGGCGTTGGGATTGTTGTTGATGGCCACGATGGTACGGGCCGAGGACATCCCGGCCAGGTGCTGGATGGACCCAGAAATCCCGCAGGCGACGTACAGTTGAGGTGAGACGGTCGTGCCGGTCAGACCCACCTGATAATGATGCGGCTTCCAGCCGGCATCGACAACCGCGCGGGAGGCTCCGACAGCCCCGCCTAACACGGCGGCGAGTTCCTCAATGAGCTTGAAGTTCTCCGGTCCTTTGAGCCCCCGTCCGCCTGAGACGATGATCGTCGCGTCGGTCAGCTCGACCGTGCCGTCGGCTGTCCCCCGGACCTCACGAACCACGGCCATCGGGCGAGCGGGAGCGGCGGATACGGGCACCCGTTCGAGCGGGACATCGGGCATCGGCTTGGGTTCCAATGCGGCAAAGATGTTCGGGCGAAGGGTGACCACCTGGAGGGTGGGGGACGCAGCTTTCACCGTAGCGAGCAGCTTTCCCCCGTAGACCGGTCTCGTGGCCAGCAGCGAGCCATCGGTCTCCATCTCCAACGCGATGCAGCCCTGCGCCAGCGAGGTCTTGAGTCTGGCTGCGAGCGTGGGGGCGAGATCCGTTCCCATAGCGGTTGCGCCCATGAAGATAGCGACCGGCTGCAAGCGCGCGGCAGCCTCGCTCAGGATAGCGGTGTAGGCCTCCGAAGAGTACTGCGCCAGATTCGCATCTTCGGCCACCAGCACGCGCGAGGCTCCATGCTCGGCAAGGTCAGGGACAAGCGAGCTGACCGATGAGCCAATCACTACGCCGATGACGGCCCTGCCCGACCGTGAGCCAAGACGGCGGGCCTCGCCCAGGGCCTCCAGCCCGACCTTCTTCAACCGCCCATCGCGCTGTTCGCAGAACACCACAATCGGCTTCGTCATAACGCTCATCTCGTGACGCGTGACGCGTGACACGTCACGCTAAATCACCTTGGCTTCCTCATGCAGCAGCCGCACGAGTTCCCTGACGGCGGTCGTCGCGTCCCCTGTGATGATCCGACCAGCGGGTCGAGGCGAAGGCGGCTCCACGCGAACCGTGTGGAGCTTCGCGCCAAACTTGCCGACTCTCTCAGCAGCTAACCCCAATGTCTCTCGGGTCCACACCTCCAGCGGCTTCTGCTGGGCCTTCATGATGCCGGGCAGCGAAGGATAGCGCGGCTCGTTGAGGCCTTTCTGGCAGGTGATCAGCGCCGGAAGCGGGGTTTCGACCACCTCGATGCCGTCGTCGATCTGCCGATGGGCCAGCGCGGTACGGGCATCCGGGCGAATTTCCAGTTTGGTCACGACCGAGATATGCGGAAGGCCCAACAATTCCGCCACGTGGATTCCAACGGCCCCGCTCTCATCGTCCACCGCTTGTTTCCCGCACAGGATGAGATCGCACTGAAGCTGACGGATCGCGGCGCTCAGCGCCACGGCGGTCGTGAAACAGTCGCCGTCTTCAAAGGCGGGATCGCTCAGCAAGACCGCCTTGTCAGCGCCCATCGCGAGGCAGGTGCGCAAGGCCTCCTCCGTTTTCTGCGCCGCGTGCGGGCGCAGAGATAGCACGGTGACCTCGCTCCGCCCCTGGCGCTCCTTCATCCGAAGCGCTTCCTCGACAGCAAACTCATCGTACGGATTCACAACGAAGCTCAGGTCGGCCCGGTTGATGTCAAGTCCATTCGCCAGGATATGAAGCGTGGATTCGGTCGCAGGGACCTGCTTAACGCAGACGAGGATCTTCATCGAAAAAGCTGTGAGCGAACAGCAAGCAGCCACCAGCAAAGAATTGTGAACTCTTCACAGATCGTTGCCGGCTATTCGCCATTAGCTATTCGCTCTTGTTACTGTTCCTTATAAGGCAATCGCCCCATCTTGCAGATGATGCACCTTGCTCGTTCTCCCCGAAAGGCTGGTTGGTGTAATTTATTTGTGAACAGGCGGAGGCAGGTGAGAGGAACGCTCGAGAGAAGGGGGTCAAGTGAAGAGGCGGTGTGCAGGCCCGGTCTGCCGGGAAGCCTAAAGCCTCTCCGAGACCTCCACCCTGACGCGAAGCTCTCAAGGAACCAGCCTCCGCCGCTCTGAGCTCGTCTTTGAGGCAACGGCGATCTCGCCACGAACCACATGGCCATCCCTCATCGCCGATCACGCAGGGTCGACGTCCCGCCCTGAGCGCTCAGGTACGCCCGGAGGATGTCCCGCCGCGCCACGACCCCGATTAATTTCTCTTCGGCGTCGACGACCGGCGCCCGGATCAGGTCGCTCGCCAGGAGCACATGGATGAGCGTGGCCATATCCGTCTCCGCCCGCACTGAGTAGGGATTCCGCGTCATGACCGATTCCGCCGGCATCTCGCTCAGTTTGTGCCCTCGTTCGAGCACAGCCAACAGGTCCTGCTCGCTGACAATGCCGATGAGATGTCGGCTCTCGTCCACGATGGGCATCGCGCCGAAGCCGTCAATCATCATCGAGGCCAGCACATCCGCCTTCGTCCTCGCGTGCGCAGACTGCTCTCGTGTCTCCATCACGTCGCCCACCGTCAGCCGCTGAAAATCGCTTTTGAGCGGATTCGGACTCAGCATCGTGCTCTCCTTGTCGGAAGTTGACAGGACATCCCGGGGAGACCCGATCATCCGATCTTCAGCTTGTTGATGACCTTGTCCACGCCGAACACGTACCAGGCATCGAACTCCGCCATGGCCTTCTGGGCCTCGGTGGGGACGGAGCCCTCGAGCGTGACCACGGCCTGCTTGACCGCCACTCGCAGGTCTTCCAATTTGATCAGCCGGTCTTTCGTCAGCGCGAGCCGCACGGCCTTTGCCACCTCCCCGTCCGAGTCCTCCTGCGGCGGCTCCACCGCCAGCCCGTTGATGACGTCCCGGCTCCCCGGCACCCACCAGGCCAGCACCCCGGCCATCCGTTTCCGGACGAGGCTGGGCACGTAATTGTCCAGCAACACCACACCATCCCTCACCGAGACGTCGATGAGGCCACGGGGAGCGGGACCACAGTCCCTGATCGTCTCCGGGCCGCGCCTGCCTTTCGTCCGGATGGTGCAGTCCTGCAGCGTGGACTCCTGCAACAGCGCATCCCGCACGGCGTCTCGAATCGCTCCATCCCCCATGCGCGCCGCCGGCGCGACATGGAGCCGGTCCACGATCCCGGCCACGCCGGGGACCGTAATCGCCAGTTCCATGGCCAGTTTTTTGGCGGCGATATGCTCCGCCTCGCCTTCCACCGTCAGCACGTCATCGGCGAAGTCCAGGCGGACCGGGTAGCGATGGAGATTGATCCGGGGCTCCCGCTCGAACGCCGCCCGAACCGATGTGATGACCCGCGCCTTGTCAGTCATGGCCGGCCTTTCCGCTCTCTCATCTTGGTGGCTTCGATCTTGGCGAATTCCTCCAACAGGCCCTTCTGCTCGGCGGTCAGATTGGTCGGCGTCCGGACATCCACGATCACGTACAGGTCGCCCTTGCCCCTGCCGCCGAGACGCGGCATGCCATGACCCGCGAGCCGAAGCGAGGTGCCGCTCTGGGTGCCGGGCGGGACGGTCACCTTGATCGCCTTGCCGCCGAGGTCCGGCACGGTAGTTTTCGTGCCGAGCGCCGCCTCGGGCAGGTTGATGAATGCGGCGGTATAGAGATGATCGCCCCGCCGCTGGAACAAGGGATGGGGACGGAGATGCGTGCGGATCAGCAGGTCTCCGGAGGGGCCCCCGCCGGCATGCGCCTCCCCCTGCCCCGCCAGGCGGACGACCATGCCGTCGTCCACGCCGGGCGGGATCTGCACCTTCAAGGTATGCGGGACAAAGTGATAGCCGCTCCCTTCACAGGTCTGACACGGCGCGTCGATCCGCTGGCCCCGCCCGCGGCAGCGCTCGCAGGTGGTGAGGGTCACGACCTTCATGCCCTTTGTCTCCCGCACCTGCTGCTTCTGGCCGGTGCCCCCACAATCCGCACAGGGCATCGGCGTGGTGCCCGGCTTGGCGCCGGTGCCGTGGCACACCGGGCATTGCTCCGAGCGGGTCATCTGAATCACACGGTCCCCGCCCCTGGCGGCTTCCTCCAGTGTGAGCTCGAGATCGTAGCGAAGATCCAGGCCCCGGGTGGCTCCGCCGGCGGGACGGATCCGGCCGCCGAAGACATCGCCAAAGATTCCGAACAGGTCGCTGAAACGCCCGCCGAAGAAATCGCCGAACTGGAAATCCCGCATGAGGTCCTCGGCCGACCAGCGCTCGCTGACCCCGGCGTGCCCGGTGGCGTCGTATTCCCGTCGCTTGGCGTCATCCGACAAGACGGCATAGGCTTCGGCGATCTCCCTGAACTTGGCGGCCGCATCCGAAGCCGCATTCCGATCGGGGTGGTAGCGCAGCGCCAGACGGCGGTAGGCCTGTTTGATCGCATCCCGGCTCGCCGCGCGGTCCACGCCCAGGACTTCGTAGTAATCCCGTTTGTCGGCGGTGGTCGGCATGGCGTTAAGAGACGCGGTACGCGCCGGCGGCCAGCGCCTCGCAGAACGAGCCGATGTCCTCGATGCCCTCGTTCATAATTTCCCGGATCGCTCCCTCGATTCGCCGAAGCGACCGGCCCGGCGCCAGCGCGACCTGAACCGTGGCCAGCGTCGGACGGTCGATGCGCTGCCCGATCGTGCTGCCCAGCCAGACGGTCGCTTCGCGGACGCCCGCCACGCGGGCATGGACCCGATCCGCCAGCTCCTGGGCCAGCACGCTGTAGATCTTTCCTACGTGGCTCAGGGGGTTCTTCCCCGCCGCAGCTTCCCCGCTCATCGGCCGGTTGAGGCCGATCACGCCGCACACCCGATTCCCCCGCCCGACCTGGCCGGAGTCGCCCTGCTCCGCCGACGTGCCCAGCAGCGAGAGATACACGCCGGCCACGCCCTGACCCGGCCGATCCAGGGCATTCAGCACGACCCGCGCGTGCGTGCGGCCGAACGGACCGGCGCCGACGACATAACGTTGAATCGCACGCACCACCCGAGCCTTCAGCCGGACATACTGCCGTTCGGACCCTACGCAGGCCGCGAGAAACGGCATGGCCGTGATGAGCGTCACGTCATGTCCGATGCGATAGGCCATCACTTTGACGTCTTCCCCCGTCTCGGCAAAGTCGGTCTTGAATGCCGGGCCATTCAGAAACCGCTCCACATCGAGCACCAGTCGCTCGGTGGGCGTCAGCGGCGCGTATCCCACCGCGGCCGATGTGTCATTCGCCGCGAGGAGGCCGCGCCGGGGGTTGAAGATGGCGCCCAGCTCCGGGGAAGCCGGCTTCAGCTCCACCTGATAGCGGACATGCGCGACGGGATCGACATGGCGAAGATGATCGGTCAGCCACTCCCGTGCCGCGCCGATCGCGATGTCCCCGACAGGAATCTTCTGCCCATCCACGACCGATGTGGCCCGATCTCCGATGATCAGGCGCATCGGCTCGAGCATCCGGCCGCCGCCGAAGCGGCAATCCACCCGGCCGGCGACGAGCAGCGCCTTGTCGATGTTGTAATGGAGGATCCGGCCACAGGCCCGGGTATAGGCGCCGGCCAACGCGACCGAAATATGCTCGGCGATCCCATCGCAGATCGTATCCGGATGGCCGATCCCCTTCCGCTCGACGATCTCAACCGGCCGCTCGGCGGCCGGAGTCGCCGATGACTCCTCGATCAGCAACCCTTCGATCATGCCATCGGAACAAGCAAAGGTCCCGCCACGCAACGCCGCGTGCTCCCCAGTCCAGAGTGCTGAATAATCGCGCCTTTTCGAGCGACGCCGGCCGGAGGGTCTCGGGGAGCCTCGGGATTGGGGAGAATTGCCCCAACCCCTCAAGGCCGCCAGCGCCAAGACGCTACAGGCCAAAGGAGTTCCGGAATGACGGGACGCCCAATTTGCTATGGACCTTACCATCTTGGCCGTTGGACGCCACGGATAGGTCTGGCATAAACCTTGTACCTTCCGATCCCGGGACATCCTCAAGATGATGCGAGTTCGCTTTCATGGTCGCGGCGGTCAGGGAGTCAAGACAGCGTCGCGCATGCTCGGCACCGCGGCGTTCCGCACCGGGCTGGTCGCCCAGGATTCGCCGATCTATGGCGCCGAGCGGCGGGGGGCCCCGGTGGCCGCCTACACCCGCCTCGCCGGAGGTCCGGTCAGGGAGCGCGGCATCATTGCAGACCCCGATCTCGTCATCGTGGCGGACGAGACGCTTCTGGCCGATCCCGCAGCTCGCGTGCTGGAGGGCGTCAGGGAGCGGACGGTGGTCTTCGTGAATACGTCGCTGCCGACGGAGCAGGTGCGCGCGCAGTTCGACATACCGGGGCTCGTCACGACGCTCGATCTCACGGGCCTGGTGCTGCAACGATTCGGCAAGGCCGGCGCGCTGAGCGCTCCGCTCGGCGCCGTGGCCTGCCGGCTGCTGGGGTTGAAGGCTGACAGTCTCCGTGCCGCGGTCGCGCAGGAACTGGCCGGGCTGAACCTGCCGGCGTCGGTGGTGGAGCACAATGTCGCGCTGGCGGCCGACTGCTTTGAGTCGGTGCCGGTCGTACCGGTGTCTGAATCCGCGGCGGCGGACAGGGCGCCGATACCGCTCTGGACGCCGGTCTATGAGCCTCCGTCCAGGGGCACGGCCATGATCGCTGCGGGCGCCAATGCAGCGCTCAGGCACACCGGCGGGTGGCGGACATTCCGGCCGGTGCTCGTTCCCGACACGTGCAACGGCTGCTGGCTCTGTTTCGTCTATTGCCCGGATGCCGTCATCTCCATGACCAAGGACGATCTGCCCCTCATCGATTACGACCACTGCAAGGGCTGTCTGATCTGTGTCGAGGAGTGCCCCACAAAGGCATTGGTGGCGGAGCGGGAAACGGTAAAGACGTGAGGCGCAACACGTAAGGCGTGAGTCGTAAGATCCGGGGCACGATTGACGCATAACGGGTAAGAGGGCTGATGATGGCGGGCGAGATGATGACCGGCAACGTAGCCGCGGCCTGGGGCGCCCGGCTGGCCGACGTGGATTACGTCCCGGCGTTCCCCATCACGCCCCAGACGGAGATCGTCGAGGCGCTGGCCGCGTGGTGCGAGAGCGGAGCGTTACAGGCGCGGTTCGTGATGATGGATTCCGAGCATTCCATGATGACCGCCGCCGGCGCCGCCGCGGCGACGGGGGCGCGTGTGTTCACAGCGACCTCGAGTCAGGGGCTGCTCCATGCCTTCGAGGTCCTCTACTCGGTGTCCGGCTGGCGCGTGCCGCTGGTGCTCGTGAACGTCTCGCGCGCCCTGGCGGCGCCCATTACGCTGGAGGCGGATCACAACGACGTGCTCGCCGCGCGCGATTCCGGATTTCTCCAGGTCCATGCCGAGACCTGCCAAGAAGTGCTGGATTCCATCCTCATGGCCTATCGCATTGCCGAGGATCAGCGGGTCTGCCTTCCGGTCATCGTGAACCTTGACGGATTCTATCTGTCGTTCACACGCGAGCCGGTCGTCCGGCCCGAACCGGACCGCGTGCGCGAATTCCTCCCGCCGTTCCGCCCGCCGCATCTGGGGTTCAGGGCGTCCGCACCCCACGCGCTGGGCGTCGCGGTACTGGGCGGGGAGATCTATACGCACTTCCGGCACCAGGTGCACCTCGCGGCGCAGAACGCGCTCCAGGTGCATCAGGAAGCCGCTCTCGAATTCGAGCGGCTGTTCGGCCGGCGCTACGACCTGATCGAGGGGTACCGCCTGGAGGACGCCGAGGACGTCCTCGTCATGAGCAACGCCTTTGCGACGAAGGGCCGGGCGGCCGTCGATGCGGCACGCGCGAACGGGCGCCACGTCGGGCTCCTGCGGCTGCGGGTCATCCGTCCCTGGCCGGCCGCGGCGATCGCCGGCGCGTTGCGTGGCCGGCGGGCCGTGGCCGTGCTGGATCAGAACTTGGCGCCGGGCCTTGGCGGCATTCTCTTCCAGGAGATCGCTTCGACGCTCTATCACGATCCCGCCCGGCCCGGTGCGCTCTGCTCGTTCATCGGCGGGCTCGGCGGCAAGAACATCAGTGCGGGCGAGTTCGAGGCGATCTTCGCGCAGACGGCAGAGGCCGGCGAGCGTGGCGGCGGGACGGAGCCGGTCCTGCTCTACACCGATGAGGAACGGCAGCAAATGCAAGAATTACTGAACACCGCCTCCCCTCACCCTTCACCCATCACCCGTCACCCGTCACGACCATGATGTGGCAACGCGAGACGTTCAAAAAGATCAAGCGGATTCCCCGCGAGGAGTATGTCCTGTCCGGCACGGCACTCTGCGCCGGATGCGGCGGGCTTGAGGCGTTGCGGCTCGCCGCCAAGGTGCTCGGCGACAATGTCGTGTATGTCAACGCCGCCGGCTGTTTTACCCTGCTCGCGGTCTATCCCGTCACGCCGCTTCGCGGCTCCTGGCTCTACGCGACAATGGGCTCGGCGCCGGCCGGCGCGCAAGGCATCCGCGACGCGTTGGATGTGCTGATGGCGAAAGGGCGGCTGCCCAAGGAGGAAGACCTCAAGGTGGTGGTGCTGGCCGGGGACGGCTCCAGTTACGAGATGGGCCTCTCGGCCACCTCGGCGGCCATCCACCGCAATCTTGACTTCTATTATTTCTGCTATGACAACGAAGCCTACGGCAATACCGGTGCCCAGCTTTCTTCCGCGACGCCCTACGGCGCGCGCACGACCACGTCGCCGTGCAGCGTGCAGCATCCGGCCGGAACCATCCAGGAGAAAAAAGACATCTTCGAGATCTGGCGCGCACACAAGCCGCCGTATATCGCGACGGTCGCGCCACGCTATCCGTTGGACCTGGCCGAGAAGTTCGCGCGGGCGGCGAAGTTCACGGGGCCCAAGCTGTTCCTGGCGCTCTCGGCCTGCCCCACCGGCTGGCTGTACGATCCGGGTGAGACGCCGGAAGTCGCCAAATTGGCCGTCGAGACCGGGCTCTGGCCGCTCAAAGAAGCGATCCACGGCGAGGTGACCCACACCTACATCCCCAAGCGGCGGCCGGTCGAGGACTACCTGAAGCTCCAGGGCCGCTTCCGGCACCTCTTCGAGCCGACGCGTCAGGACGCCGCGATCAGGCATATTCAAGACACGGTCGAGGCCTATTGGACCCAGGTCGGGGCCGAAGCCTGAGCGGCCGGCCGAGGGGCCATCTACCGATGGACATGACCTCCGCAGCCACGGACGATCTCCTGCGTGTCGACGGAGGTGCCGGCGGACTCTCACAGGAGGAGGCTCGCCGGCGGCTGCAGGAATACGGCCCCAACAGCCTCAGGCGAGCGCCCGGGCCACCGCTTGTCCTGCGGTTTCTGAGACAGCTCACGCACTTTCTCGCGGTCCTGCTCTGGATCGCGGCCGGCCTGTCCTTCGTCGCCGAGGCGCTGCAACCCGGGCACGGAATGGCGACGCTGGGCCTGGCGATCGTCGGCGTCATCGTCATCAACGCGATCTTTTCCTTCGTGCAGGAGTACAAGGCGGAGCGGGCCGTGCAGGCCCTGCACCGCCTGCTCCCGGAAACGGCCTGGGTCATCCGCTCCGGCCAGACACAGCAAGTGCCCCGTCATGAGCTCGTGCCGGGTGACGTGCTCCTCTTGGAAGAAGGGGAGCAGGTCTCCGCCGATGCGCGGCTGATCGACGCGGTCCATCTGCGCGTGGATATGTCCTCGTTGACCGGCGAAGCCCATCCCAAGCGCGTGTCGGCCGACCCGGCGACCGTCGAGAACCGCCTCGATGCGCCGAACCTCATCTTTGCCGGCACCACGGTGGTCTCGGGACGCGGGCGAGCCGTGGTCACGGCCACGGGAATGAGCACGGAGTTCGGCCGGATCGCTCACCTGGTAACGACGGTGGAGCCGGGTGCGAGCCCGCTGCAGAAAGAGATCATCAAGGTCACGCGCGTGGTAGCCGTGCTTTCGACGGTCATGGGCGGGCTCTTCTTCTTCATCGGGCTCTCCACCGGCATGGGGGTCTGGCTGGGCGCCATCTTCGGCATCGGCATCCTGGTCGCGAATGTTCCCGAAGGGTTGCTGCCCACCGTGACGCTGGCGCTCGCCATGGCCAGTCAGCGCATGGCCCGCCGCAAGGCCTTGATCAAGCAATTGACTTCCGTCGAGACGCTGGGCTGCGCCACGGTGATCTGCACCGACAAGACCGGCACGCTTACCCAGAACCGGATGCAAGTCGAGCAGATCTACCTCGATGACGCGGTACACGGCGCCCATGCCGATCTCAGCCCGCCGGAATGGGAGCGGTGGCGGCCGTTCCTCCAGGCCATGGCCCTGTGCAACAACGCCAGGCGCCTCCGCGGGGCCGGCCGCACGACGATCACCGGCGATCCCACCGAGGCGGCCTTGCTCGAGTACGCGCTGGAGCACGGCCGCGTCGACGAGACCCAGTATCGCCGGATAGGCGAGCTGCCGTTCGACGCCGACCGGAAACGGATGAGCACGATCCACTGGGTCGAGGGACACCCGGTCGCCTTCGTCAAAGGAGCGCCGGAGTCCGTCGTCGCCCTGTGCCGCAGGACCATGCGGGGCGGGACCATCGCGCCCATGACGGCTGAAGACCGGACCCGCCTGCTGAATGAGAGCCGCGGGCTGGCCGGGCAGGCCTACCGGGTGCTGGCCTTTGCCACGCGGACCATCGAAGCCGGCGTGGCACGGCACTTGACCCCCGAGACCGTGGAACGGGAGCTGACCTTTCTCGGGCTGGCAGCCCTGATGGACCCGCCGCATCAGGAGGTCCCCGAGGCCATCGCCCGCTGCCGGCAGGCCGGCATCCGGGTCATCATGATCACCGGCGATCACCCGCTGACGGCTCTGGCGATCGCCCGGATGATCGGCCTCACCTCCGATCACGGCGGTGAGCAGTCGGTGATCGAGGGCGCCGGACTCGACAGCATGCGCGATGAAGACCTCAAGCATCTGCTGGACCCGAACGCGGGCGGCCCCGTGTCCGTGTTTGCGCGCATGGCGCCACGGCACAAGTTGCGGGTCACGTCGCTCCTGAAAGAAATGGGGGAAGTGGTGGCGGTCACCGGCGATGGGGTCAACGACGCCCCGGCGCTCAAAAAAGCCGACATCGGCATCGCCATGGGCGTGGCCGGCACGGACGTCGCGAAGGAAACCGCCGACATGATCCTGTTGGACGACAATTTCGCGCACATCGTGAACGCGATCGAAGAAGGGCGCGCGGTCTACGCCAACATCCGGAAGTTCGTCACCTACGTGCTGGCGAGCAATATGCCCGAGATTGTCCCGTACCTCGGCTACGGCCTGTTCGCCATCCCGCTGCCGCTGACGGTTCCTCAGATCCTCGCCGTGGACCTCGGCACCGATATGGTACCCGCCTTGGCTTTGGGCGCCGAGCGGCCCGATCCTGGCGTCATGGAGGCGCCGCCGCGGCCGCAATCCGAACGGCTGCTGAGCCTTCCGCTGTTGCTGCGGGCCTATGGTTTCCTGGGACTGATTGAAGCCGGGATCGCGATGAGCGCCTTTTTCTGGTTTCTCCTGTCCCAGGGCTGGACCTGGGGCACGGCGCTGGACTGGACCGACCCGCTCTACAAACAGGCTACGACCGTCACCCTTGCGGCGATCGTCATGGCCCAGGTCGCCAACGTCTTTGCCTGTCGCTCGGAGCGGGTCTCGGCCTTCCGACTCGGGTTCCTGAGCAATCCGTTCATCCTGCTGGGCATCGGGGTCGAACTGACGCTGCTGGCTGTGCTCATCTACACGCCGTTCGGCCATTTCATCCTGGGCACTGCTCCCTTGCCGTTTTGGATCTGGCCGCCTCTGCTGCTGGGAGCGCTCGGCTTGCTCCTGGCGGAGGAATTCAGAAAGCGGCTCATCCGGGTTTAACCGGCGCCGAGTGCCGGGTGAGTGGCCCCGTCAAACAGCGGCATTCCGTGTGGGGCATTTGGCAACAGCGCCCGAGGAAGGCGTGGCCTGAAATACCCCGCGCCCGAGATTCGTGTCGGCGTCTGGCACGCGAGCGGTTGTGCAACCCCTCGTTCTCGCAGCCTTATCAAGGCTTCCGGCTAACGGCTCGCTGGCATCGTCCATGCACGGTTGTTGCCCATGCACTGAGCGCGGCCGGAGGCGAAGGAGGCACATGTGAAAGCTGGAGCATCCTTTCTGGCGGCCCAGCGGATCGGCGGGTGGCCCGAATGGCGGACCGTGGTGGTCTCGCCGATCCTGTATGGGATGATCATTCCGCTCATCGTCCTGGACCTCTCTCTGGAGTTGTATCACCGCGTCGTCTTTCCGGTCCTGGGCATCCCGCGGGTGCGCCGCAGGGAGTTTATCAAGCTGGACCGCCATCGCCTGCCTTACCTGTCCCCCATTCTGAAGGTGGCCTGCGCGTACTGCGGGTACGCCAACGGCCTGCTCCATTATGCGGTCCGGATCGCAGGTGACACCGAACTCTACTTCTGTCCGATCAAGCACGAGACCTCGCCGGACTTTCACCCGCCGCCCCATCACCAGCGCTTCCTGGAGTACGGAGATGCGGAAGGATTCCGACGTTTGTGGGAACAGAGAAAGAGGAAGAACTGGCGGGGAAACCAACCAACACTGCCGGCGCCGACCGGAGAGAAAGGAGCACCGCCATGAAAGTACAAGATGTGATGACCCGCGATGTCCAGACCTGCAGACCGGAGACCAACTTGGCACCGGTGGCCATGACGATGTACCACTTTGACTGCGGCACCATACCGGTGGTGGACGACGAGGGCCGAGTGGTCGGCATGATCACCGACCGGGATATCTGCATCGCGCTGGCCACCAAACATCAGAACGCGTGGGATGTCCAGGTCAGAGATGTGATTTCCTGGAAAGTCTATGCCTGCAGCCCGGATGATGACATCACGACTGCGCTGCGGGTCATGCGTCAGGAACGCGTGCGGCGGCTTCCGGTCATTGACAGCGGGGGGAGGCTGCAGGGGTTACTGTCCATCAATGACGTCGTGCTCCATGTGAAGGAGGCGATGCGTCACCGGCCGCCGGATTTCACGTATGAAGCGGTCATGGAGACCTTTGAGGCGTTCTGCGGCCACCGCCCACTCGTCGGCATCTGACCGAAGAGCCGGCAACGCCCCTGTCGGCCTGCGTTCCCCACGGAGGATTGCATTCGTGCATCATTGGGCCTAGACTAGCCCTCACTACGGCTTGAGAAGGCACATTTGGAGGTCGCCCATGACAGACGAGGCCGGTCGTCTGAAAGGCGCCAAGACTCCTCCGAAGGCATGCACGCATGGCCGGGTGGTCGACTACGTGCTTTCGAAGGAAGGCAAGAGAACGGGAGCGCTTCGGTGCAAAGAGTGCGGCGCGGTCTTCCCCGCTGAGGAAGCTTCCAAAGATTAGTTCGAGGCTCCCGGCCAGCGGAGGTGCAGGATCGTTGTCGCGGCCTTCGTCACCCGCACCTGCTCGGTGACGCGCGTCCCATCGCGCCGGCTCGCCGTCACCCGATACGTTCCCGCGGGCAATTCCACGAAGAGCCAGGGTCCCGTGACCTGCTCGGCAGGCACGCGAAGCACCTCGGTCCCGTTGGCCCCCACGATCGTGACGTTGACCTGGCTCAGATACGGCCTCCCGCCGGCCACGAAGACCAATTTCAGCGGAAACGCCGGGTAGACAGCCTCGCGCTCCTCCATCCCCACGCCGGCGGCGAAATAACGGATCTCGCCGGCGCGATGCACCGGCACGCTGGAGCGGGCGAGACCGCTCTCCCCGGTATGCTCGATCTCGATCGTGTCGCCCGACGGCGAGAGCCGCGCCACGGTGGCCGCGTCCGCCACACCCGCCAGTCCCATCACTGTGGCGGCGATGATCGCGGTCCAGTGAGACATCCGCATCATTGTGCTCCTTTCCGGCAGCAGCCTTCGATCAGGCACACCACCTCGGCAACGTCGTCCGTGACGGTCAAGAGGCTCAGGGCGGCCGCGGCCAGGCGGTCCTGCCCGACCACTTGCTCCTGAAGCCAGGCGAGCAGGCCCTGCCAATACGACCGGCCCATCAAAATGATCGGAAACGGCTCCAGCTTCTTCGTCTCCATCAACGTGGCCAGCTCGAACAGCTCGTCCAGCGTGCCGAAGGCGCCGGGGAACAGGACGAACGCGGTGGCATATTTGACGAGCATCACTTTCCGGACGAAGAAATGGTGAAAGCTGAGAGCGCGCGTGGTATAGCGGTTCGACGCCTGCTCCTCGGGAATTTCGATGTTGAGCCCGACGGACTGGGCGCCCGTCCCATACGCTCCCTTGTTGGCCGCTTCCATCACGCCCGGCCCGCCGCCGGTGATGACGGAGAACCCTTTCTTCCCCAGCTCTCTCCCGAGCTGCTCGGCCGTCTCATATTCCCAGCAGCCGGGCTTGGCGCGCGAGCCGCCATAGATCGTCACCGCCGGCAGCACGTGCGGCAGCGCGTCGAAGCCGTCCACGAACTCCCCGATGATCTTGAAGAGCCGCCACGACTCTTCCTTCGCCAGAAGATTGACCTGATAGCGCTCGTTCATGTCTCCCCCATGTTGCCGCAACCGGGGTGAGCAAGGGAAGTGCCAGTGGACGTGCCTCAGGTCACGCCCCAAATGGCCCAATATACGGGCAAATGCCCAGACTGTCCCCCGGGAACCATCGTGCACAGGAGCGTCCTGCCACAGCCGTTCCCGCCCGTCTGTAGCGGAAGGCCACACGAGCCGGTCCTCCGGCCGCGGTCGGCTGGGACTGCATCGCAGGACTCAGCAGCGTAACTGCGCGGTTGCCTATGCGAACCGGGTGTTCTCGCCCATGCCGGCTATCTGGCATCGGGGATGCATTTTGCCGGAGGCACCAGGAGATTCGGGGGCCTCAGCGCCAAGTGAGGTGGCGACATGCTGACCCAGACCGTGGGTGATCGCATTCTCGAGGAGGTGGCGCGGGCGCCAGGTTGTCTGATCGAAGAACTGGTGCTGGCGTGCGACGATTTCACGTGGAACCAGGTCTTCGTCGAGGTGGACCGGCTGAGCCGGCGGGGCGACGTGATTCTGACCATGCGGGGACCCGGCCTCTATACCGTCAATCTGCCGGAACCCACCGCGAGAGTGGCCTGATCCGTCACGCTCAACAGAACCGGGAAGGACAAGGCAGGGAGCAGAGGAGACCATGAGCCGGAACACCCAGACGGCAGACCGCTGCCACCGCTGCGGCGGCTTGATGGTGAGGGAGAGAATCACCGGAGAGCACGAAGCTCTTCACTTTGAGGCCTGGCGCTGCCTCGTCTGTGGCGAAGTGGTGGACGCGTTGATCGCGGCCAACCGCAGGGCGCGTCGGCGCGAAGCGCTCGGCCAGAAGCGTCGGACAGTCAAAGCGGGACGATAACTTCACAAGAGGAGGTTGCCATGCAAGCCCTGACTCGTTGGGATCCATTCAAAGAGCTGGACGAGATGCAGAATCGGCTGTCCACCCTGTTCGGCCGGGCGCCCGTCCGGAAGAACGGTGAGAAACAGGAGTCGCTCACGGTGGCGGAATGGTCGCCGCTCGTGGATATCTCCGAGGATGAGAAGGAGTACCTCATCAAGGCGGAGTTGCCGGAGGTCAAGAAAGAGGACGCCAAGGTCAGCGTCCAGAACGACGTGCTGACCATTTCCGGAGAGCGCAAATACGAGAAGGAAGAGAAGGGCAAGAAGTACCATCGGGTGGAACGCGCGTACGGCAGCTTCGAGCGGAGCTTCACGCTGCCGGAAGATGCGGATGCCTCCAAGATCGCCGCCGAGTTCAAGGATGGCGTGCTCAAGGTGCATCTCCCGAAGTCCGAGAAGCCGAAGCCCAAGAGCATCGAGGTCAAGGTCGCCTGAACCCGACACGTAGGAGTCTATGCGAGCCGGCACGGCCTCTTTTCGCAAACTCCCGCACTCCCGGGCCCGGAAGCGGACAGCCGCTGACTCCAACGGGATCCTCGAGTGGATGCTGGGAGGCACCGCCAGGTCACTCTGGTGGCTGCTCCTGGGCCTGGCGCTCCTGGCGGTGTTCCTGATCGGCATGGGAGTCGTGCGCTGGCTCGTGTGAACGCGGGAGCCGAAGGATGATCTTTCGCGATCGACAGGATGCCGGGCGGTTGCTCGCCGACCGGCTGCTGCACTATCGGGATGATCCGAAGGCGCTGATCCTGGCCCTGCCGCGCGGCGGCGTGCCGGTCGGGTACATCCTCAGTCAAGCGCTGCGGCTCCCGCTGGATGTCTTCATCACCCGGAAGCTCGGGGCGCCCGACAACCCCGAATTCGCCATCGGGGCGGTCGCCGAGGACGGGTACGTCTATCTCAATCCCGAGGCCCAGGCCGTGCTGGATGCCTATTCCTCCTCGATGGAATACCTGGAGGAAGCGATCAGGGTCCAGAAAGAGGAAATTGCCAGACGGCAGCAACTCTACCGGCAGGGCCGCGGCCTGCCCAAACTGGCCGACCGGATCGTGTTGCTCGTGGATGACGGCATCGCGACGGGGTCCACGTTTTGTGCGACGCTGGAAGCGCTTCGCTCCCAACGCGTGAAACGGATCGTGGCCGCGATTCCGGTGGGACCGGCCGACACCCTCAGCAAGATCCGGCACAAGGTTGACGAGGTGGTGGTCCTGCGGCAGCCCGACCCCTTCTACGCCGTGGGTCAGGCCTACATGGACTTCCGGCAGGTGGAGGACCGGGAGGTCATCCGCTATCTGAATGAGGCTGCGACCGCCGCGCGCGAGCGGGACTTCGCCGCGCGTCGCGCAGTGTGATGCTGAAGAGCAATCAGTTGTCAGTTTTCAGTTGCCAGCAAAACTGATACCTGATCGCTGAAAACCGAGAAGGAAGGAGCCTCATGCGAAGTACCAACCCGATGGCCCGCCCTCCCCGACGCGACCGCACCATCCAGGAGTCCCGGCACGATGCCTATCGGGACCGGAGCAAGCCGGCAGGCCCCACCGCCTGTCCGCAGTGCGGGGCCGTCTTCCAGAAGGGGAGATGGATTTGGGCGCCGAAGCCTGCCAGGGCCCGCGACCTGCTCTGCCCGGCCTGCCGGCGTATGAATGACGCCGATCCGGGAGGAACCGTCACCCTCACGGGGCCGTTTTTCCGGGAGCACAAAGACGAGATCCTGGGGCTTGTCCGGAATGAAGAGGCCACGGCCAAGGCGGAGCACGCGCTGTCCCGCATCATGACGATGGCCGACCGCAACGGAGACTTTCACGTGACCACGACGGATCCGCACCTGTCGCAGCGCATCGGCGAAGCGCTCCACCATGCCTACCAAGGCGAGCTGAAGATTCAGTACGCCAAGAACGAGCAATTCATCCGGGTCACGTGGCAGCGATAGATTGCCTGCGCGCTGTTGATCCCCCTCACGTGACCGTGCACACCTCCATCACGATCGGCACGAGCTTCGGGCTCACGTCGGGGATCATCACCACCTTGGGCCTGATCGTCGGCCTGCACGCAGGCACGCATTCGCGGCTGGCGCTGATCGGTGGCATCCTCACGGTTGCGATCGCGGATGCGTGTTCGGATGCGTTGGGGATCCACATCGCCCAGGAAGCGCAGCGCGGCTCGAGCACGCGGGACATCTGGGAGGCCACGATCGCAACCTTCGGCGCGAAATTCGTCTTCGCCCTGACGTTTGTGGTCCCGATTCTGACGTTTCCGCTGGAGACCGCAGTCGTGGTCAGCGTGCTGTGGGGAATGCTTCTGCTGACGGGGTTCAACCTGTACCTGGCGCGGCTGCACCACCGCCGCCCCTGGCCGATACTCGCGGAACACCTCTTGATTGCCTTGCTCGTCGTGGCGGTCACTCACTCCCTCGGGCTTTGGATCGAGCGAACCTTCGCGTAGACCCCTTCCTGCCCCCGACGACCCGCCCTCATGTTGGGCCTCACGCCTGCCGACTGGCCGGGGACCCGTCCGGCAACCCCGCAAGTCCCTCCCCGGCTGGTTGCCCCGCGCCATCCTGACCTTGACAGGCTTCGTGCTTACCGGCACCGAGTTGATGGCGCGCCCCCTGGATCGCGACCCCGCGAGGAGCACAGGGGTGGTGCCCATTTCCGCGCTCTCACTGCATGAGGGCGGGGCCTCTGTCTGGCTGCCGACCGTCTCAGGCTTGCCTCACCTCCTCCACTTGTTAGATAACACCCGAAGGGCTCCCATCAACTGTCCAGAACCTTACGCACTGGGGCGTTTGGCAACACAACGCGCGGCGCTCCTGGCCTGAAATACCCCAGGACCAGGGCGTGAGTCGACCCATGACCCCACAAGCGCCTCCAGTTCCTTGAAGTTTCGCACGTTCCGATGATTTCCGGGCCGGTGGGGGCTGGCATCGTCCGTGCAGAGTTAAGGAGACCGGTGGCGGATGTTCCCGATGCTACAATGTGATCAGCCAGGGAGGAGAACGATGGCCAGCGCGCATGCACCCGAGACCGGCTTCCGGGGCCTGTGCCCCGGACGATGCCGCCACTGTGGGCGGCTGATGATGATCGCCAAGCTCCGAAACCGGCACGGGAAGACCGCCGTGGGATGGCAGTGCCTCCTGTGCGACACATTTGTCGCGCTGCAGAACATGCTCTTTCAGTCCGCCTGGCAGCCCGTTCCCGTGTCGAGCCGACCCTATCCCGCACCGGCAAGGCTGCGTGAACCCAGACACGAACTGTCACCCCCAAGGAGATGACATGACGTGGCATTCAGTCCTCGCAAACATGTTCGCCGCGAGCGCGGTGGTGGGGAGCTGGCTGCTGGCTGTGCCCGCCGACTCCGTGCCGGCCGCAACCGCCCAGGACCAACGGATCGAAATCATCATCCGCGACTCGCAGTTCGCGCTCGCGCAGCCGGCGCCGGTCAAGCTCGGCCTCCCAACGGTGATCGTCCTGCGCAATCAGGACATCATCCGCCACGGCTTCACCTCCCAGATGCTGGTCGGTCTGGCGGTGCGCGGGGAAGGCGAGGGCATCGCGGCCTACGGCAAGGGCCTGGAAGGCTTTTACGTGGACGCCGGCAAGACCCTGGTCATCCGCTTTATCACGGAGCGCCCGGGGAGCTATTCGTTCCGCTGCGACCTTCATCCGCAGATGAAGGGCGAGTTCTATCTGATCGAAGTCCCCACGGCCTGAGGAGACCATCATGCGCATCGTGGCGGCCGTAGACTGGTCGGAGCAGGCGTTCACCGCGGTGCAAACCGCCCTGCAGCTCTACACGCCGGACGAGTTGATGCTCGTCCACGCGGTGGACCTCAGGCCGTTCGATAATCCGGTGTTCGCGCCGGTGCCCTCCAAGACCGCGGTCGAGGAATTGCGCCAGGCCATGCTGGAGGCCGGACAAAAGCTGTTCGAGCAGACTGCGACCCTGGTGCCGAGCGACGTGGCCCACATCCGGCGGGTCTGCAGCTTCGGCACGCCAGCCCAGGTCATCCTCGATGCCTCCCGAACCGCGGATCTGATCGCCATCGGAGGCCGCGGGCGCGGGCGGCTCGCGGAGCTCACGCTGGGCAGCGTCTCGCACCGCGTCATCACCCATGCGCCGTGCACCACTCTCCTGGTCACGCACTCCAACGAGGCGCTGCGCCGGGTGCTGGTGGCGGCGGAAGGCAAGGAGGACGGCGACCGACTCAAGAAATGGCTGCTCGCTCATCCGTTCAAAACGCGCGTGGACCTGACGGTCCTCAGCGCCGTCCCCTTCCTGTACATCGGCGAGATCACAACCGGCCAGCGGTACGACCTCTGGGAGGAAGCAGCGTTGATCGAAGCGCAGGGAACCGCCAAGGGCCTCGCGGCGGAGTTGAACGGGTCCCACTACACCGCCGCCGGGCAGGTGTTCCGCGGAGATCCCGCCGAAGTCATCGCCCGCGAGGCGGCCGGGTACGATCTCGTGGTCGTCGGCAGCCGGATCCGCCAGGGCCTGGACCGGTTTCTCCTCGGCAGCGTCTCGCACGCCGTCACCCACAGCGTGAACTGCCCGATTCTGATCGTGCGGTCATTCGCGATCTGAGGCGTGCGTTCCACTCGCGCACAGGCCGAACCACAGCAAGACATGAGCTGGCCGACCATCATCAAGTCGCGCACGGCGCCGGTCGCGCCGCATCTGCACGACTACGAGGCGGTGCGAGCGGCATTCTCCTGGGAGCAAGCACGGAAGGAGCTGGACGGGCTGCCGGGCGGCGGCCTGAATATCGCCCACGAGGCGATCGACCGCCATGCCGCCGGCCCCAGGCGGGACCATCTCGCGTTGCGCTGGCTGGGCAAGAGCGGCGAGGTCCTGGACTTCAGCTATGAAGACCTGCGGGCGCTGACGAGCCGGTTTGCCAACCTCCTGCACGCGCTCGGCGTGGGCAAAGGCGACCGGGTCTATGCGTTCGCCGGCCGGGTCCCGGAGCTCTACGTCGCCGCGCTGGGGACCTTCAAACACCGCAGCGTCTTCTGCCCGCTCTTCTCGGCCTTCGGCCCGGAGCCGATCCGCGCGCGTCTTGCGATCGGAGAGGCCACGGTGCTCATCACGACCGAATCGCTGTACCACCGGAAGGTCGCCGGTGTGCGGAGCGCCCTTCCTCATCTCCGGCACGTGCTGTTGATCGGCGACGACCACCGGCCGACCGATGTGCCCGACACGCTCGACTATCATCGCCTGATGGACGGCGCGAGTGACCGGTTCGTCATCGGCCCGACCGATCCCGAGGACCCGGCGCTCCTGCATTTCACAAGCGGCACGACCGGCACGCCGAAAGGGGCCGTGCACGTCCATGACGCCGTCGTGGCCCATCACATCACCGGAAAGCTGGCCCTGGACCTGCACGAACACGACGTCTTTTGGTGCACCGCCGACCCGGGATGGGTGACGGGGACCTCGTACGGCATCATTGCGCCGCTGACGAACGGAGTCGCCAGCATCGTGGATGAGGGAGACTTCGAGGCGGCCCGCTGGTATCGCGTGCTGCAGGACCAGAGCGTCTCGGTCTGGTACACGGCGCCCACCGCCATCCGCATGATGATGAAGGCGGGCGCGGAGCTCGTCCGCCAATTCGACCTCGGCGCGCTCCGCTTCCTGGCCAGCGTCGGGGAGCCCTTGAACCCGGAAGCGGTCGTCTGGGGTCAACGGGTGTTCGGCCGTCCGTTTCACGACAACTGGTGGCAGACCGAGACCGGCGGCATCATGATCGCCAACTATGCCGCGATGGACATCCGGCCGGGATCGATGGGACGGCCCCTCCCCGGCATTGACGCGGCGATCGTGCGGAAGACCGACGGAGGACGCGTCGAGATGATCGCTGAGCCCGGCGTGGAAGGGGAGCTCGCGCTGCGGCCCGGCTGGCCCTCCATGTTCCGCGGCTACTGGAATGAGCCGGAGCGGTACAGGAAATGCTTTGTTGACGGCTTCTATCTCACCGGCGACCTTGCGCGGCAGGACAAAGACGGCTATTTCTGGTTCGTCGGGCGGGCGGACGACGTCATCAAGACATCCGGGCATCTCATCGGGCCGTTCGAAGTGGAAAGCCTGTTGATGGAGCATCCCGCCGTGGCCGAGGCCGGCGTGATCGGCAAGCCCGATCCCGTGGCCAGGGAGGTGGTCAAGGCCTTCGTCTCGCTGAAGGACGGGTACGAGCCGACGCCGGCCCTCCAACGGGAACTGCTGGGCTTTGCGCGTTCCCGGCTCGGCACGGCGGTGGCTCCCAAAGAGATCGTCGTGCTGCCGTCGTTGCCGAAGACCCGCAGCGGGAAGATCATGAGGCGTCTGCTCAAGGCCCGGGAGCTGGGCCTGCCGGAAGGAGACACCTCGACATTGGAGCAGTGAGGAGTGAAGGGTGAGGGGCAGGCCTGGTCGTGAAGCGTCGTTTGTGAAGCGTCCTGCGAGATACGAGATGCGAACGACGAGAGACGCTGAAAGGTGATATCCCAAGGAAGAAAGATGCTCCCTGAACGGGAGCATGCGCTGCATCTGCTACGGGCGATGCTGCGCATCCGCCGGTTTGAGGAAAAGGCGGCGGAGCTGTACAGCCTGGGCAAGATCCGCGGCTTCCTCCATCTCTATATCGGCGAAGAGGCCGTGGCGGTCGGGGCGATGCGGGCGTTGACCGCCGAGGACGCGATCGTGGCGACCTACCGCGAGCACGGCCACGCCCTGGTGCGGGGCACGCCGGCCCGCTCCCTGATGGCTGAGCTCTATGGCAAGGCGACGGGCTGCGCCCGCGGGCGCGGCGGCTCGATGCATTTCTTCGACGCGTCACGGCGGTTTTACGGCGGGCTCGCGATCGTCGGAGGCGGCCTCCCGATCGCAGTCGGGTTGGCTCTCGCCGACACGCTCCGCAGTCTCTCGCGCATCACCGCCTGCTTCTTCGGGGACGGCGCGGTGGCCGAGGGCGAATTTCACGAATCGCTCAACCTTGCGGCGCTCTGGAGGCTGCCCGTGCTGTTCCTGTGCGAGAATAATCTCTATGCGATGGGCACCGCGCTGGCGCGCCATCAGGCCCAGACCGACATCGTCCTGAAAGCGAAGGGCCAGGGTGTCCCGGGCGAGGCCGTGGACGGCATGAATGTCCTCGCGTGCGAAGAGGCGGCGCGCCGGGCGGCGGACGCTGTCCGGAGAGGCAAGGGACCCTATCTCCTGGAGTTCCAGACCTACCGGTTCCGGGCCCACTCGATGTACGATGCCGAGCTCTATCGGACCAAGGAAGAGGTCGCGCAGTGGAAACAACGCGACCCGATCCCCGGGTTCCTCGGCACGCTCCGGGCATGGAAATGCCTCACCTCGGAGGACCTCGACCAGATCGAAGCCGAGGTAGCCGCTGAGATCGAGGACGCGGTCGCCTTTGCGGAAGCCGGCCCCTGGGAGCCGGTCGAAGACCTCATGAAAGACGTGTCCACCGAAAGGACGTGACGCGTGACGCGTCACGGGCGCCGATGACCAAGCTCACTTACAGAGAGGCGGTGCGGGCGGGATTGCGCGAGGCGTTGCAAAGCGACGCCCGGGTGTTCCTGATGGGCGAAGACGTAGGAATGTACGGCGGGACCTACGCCTGCAGCAAAGGTCTGCTCACGGAATTCGGTCCCGACCGCGTCCGCGACACGCCGCTCTCCGAATCCACCTTTGTCGGCGCCGGCATCGGCGCGGCCCTGAACGGCATGCGGCCGATCGTGGAGGTCATGACCGTGAATTTCAGCCTCCTGGCGCTGGATCAGATCGTCAACAACGCGGCGACCATCCGACACATGTCCGGCGGCCAGTTCAACGTCCCCCTGGTCGTGCGCATGGCGACCGGCGCGGGCCGGCAGGTGGCGGCCCAGCATTCGCACAGCTTGGAGGGGTGGTACGCGCATATCCCGGGGATCACCGTCCTCGCCCCCGCCACGGTCGCGGATGCGAAGGGCATGCTGCTCTCGGCCTTGCGCGAGCCTGATCCCGTCTTTATCTTCGAGCATGCTGCCCTCTATCCGATGGAAGGCGAGCTGGACGAGTCCGCGGGGCCGGTGGACATCCGCACGGCCGCGGTGCGCCGGTCGGGCCAGACCGTCACGGTGATCGCCTTCGGCGGCACGCTCTGGAGGGCGATGGAGGCGGCCGAGCGTCTGGCGGCCGATGGGATCGATGCGGAAGTGATCGATCTGCGCGTGCTGCGGCCGCTCGATACGGCGACGATCCTGGCCTCCGTCCGGAAGACCCACCGCGCCCTGGTCGTGGACGAGGGCTGGCGCACCGGCAGTTTTGCCGCGGAGGTGAGCGCCCGGATCATGGAGGAAGGGTTTTACGACCTCGACGGGCCGGTCGCGCGCGTCTGCAGCGCCGAGGTCCCGATCCCCTACCCCAAACATCTGGAGGATGCGGCCCTGCCCAACGTCGAGCGCATCGTACAGACAGCACGTGATGTGCTGGGCAGAAGCGGCTGAAGTCTGCTCTGGTGATTGAAGAAGTGGCCAGGGGAAATTGAGCAGAGCCAAATGAGCACTTTCTTTCGGATGCCCGCCCTGGGCACCGACATGGAAGCCGGCACGCTGATCGCCTGGCGCAAACAACCGGGCGACCGCGTCTCCCGGGGCGAGATCGTCGCCGAGGTCGAAACGGACAAGGCGGCCATCGAGGTCGAGATTTTTACCAGCGGCGTGATCGAGCAGATCCTGGTTCAACCCGGCCAGAAGGTTCCTGTGGGAACGGTCCTGGCTGTCATCCGCGAGGACGCCACACCCGCGGCAAGAGCGGAACCGGCTTCCCCGGTTGCTCCTCCCGCGGCTCCCGCGCCCGCCAAGGTTCCGGCCGCGGCCGAATCAGACACCGGCGCCGGCCGTCTCCGCATCTCTCCCTCGGCCCGAGAGCTCGCAGCGCACTTGGGCGTCGATCCCGCCCTGGTCAAAGGGACGGGCCCCGGTGGCGCGATCACCCGCGAGGACATCGAGCGCGCAGCCAAGCAGCAGCCGGCCCGTGCAACCGAGCCGGCGCCGCCGCCCGACAAGCAGGGCCGGATGCGGCAGGCGATCGCCGCCGCGATGGCCCGATCCAAGCGCGAGATCCCCCATTACTATCTGAGCACGACCATCGACATGAGCCGCGCCGTGGCCTGGCTGGCGGACGAAAATCAGAAGCGGCCCATCAGCGAGCGGCTGCTCTACGGCGTGCTGTTGCTCAAAGCGGTCGCCCTGGCCTTGCGCGAAGTCCCGGAGCTGAACGCCGTCTGGTCCGAGGGACAGGCCCTTCTCAAACAAGCGATCCACGTCGGCGTGGCGATCTCCCTCCGGCAAGGCGGCTTGATCGCCCCCGCGCTGCACGACGCGGACGCCCGGAGCCTCGACGCGCTCATGCGCGACCTGCGCGATCTCGTCACGCGGGCCCGCGCCGGCACGTTGCGCAGCTCCGAATTGTCCGATGCCACCATCACCGTCACCAACCTGGGCGAGAGGGGGGTCGAGACCGTGTACGGCGTGATCTACCCGCCGCAGGTGGCGCTGGTCGGGTTCGGCAAAATCATGGAGCGCCCCGTGGTGCACGAGGGGCGGATCGTTCCCAGGTCCCTGATCGTCGCCACGCTCTCCGCCGACCATCGGGTGAGCGACGGCCATCGGGGCGGATTGTTCCTGGCGGCAGTGGCTCGCCTGCTTCAGGACCCAACCCGGCTGCAGGGGGGGGAGCCATGAAGACTCTTTGGAGATTCGTCACGCCGCCATGCCTAGTCACCGTGTCGTTGCTGGTCGCCCCGGTCCCGCCCGCGCATGCGATGACGCAGATTCTTCCCAACGCGGCGATCGAGGCCGACGATCGGACGGTGCTGGAGATCATCGGCACCTTCGACCAGGCTCAGGAAGCCATCCGGTCGAGAAATCTCGATGCGTTGAGGTTGCTCTATTCATCGAGCTATCGCTATCATGGGCTCGGCAAAGACGATGTCCGAAAGATCTGGGCGGAACTGTTTCAACAGTATGAGTACATCGCGAACATTCACACCTTCTCGGCGATCAGGCTGGTCGGAACGGGACCCAAGGCGCGGATCGAGATCACCTGCACGGGCGCCCTATGGGCCACCTCCAAGGCCACAAAGCGGCGGAAGCCCATTGATAGCTGGCACGACGCAGTGCACTACCTCGTGAAAGAAGCGGGGGCGTGGCGCATCCTCGGCAATGCCGGCGGGGAATCGCCCCAGCCCACGCAGTTCGGCACCGCCCCCCATCCGCTGTTCTGATCGAGCGATTCGAAAGGCGGGATGACGCTGACACCGGGTCGCACACCAGAGGAGATCACGCAGACCGTCTTGCGCATCCTGGGCGGGATCGCGCCGGAGGCCGATCTGACGCGGCTCAAGCCGGACGTCAGCTTCCGCGATCAGCTCGACATCGACTCGATGGACTTCCTGAACTTTGCGATCGCGCTCCACGAGCACTTCAAGGTGGAGATCCCGGAGGCCGACTATCCCGAGCTCGTGACGCTGGACGGCTGCATCCGGTACCTGCAGCACAGAGCCCGGTAACCGCGCATGAGCACGACAGTCCAGTTCCTCGGCGCCGCGAGGACCGTCACGGGATCGTGCTTCCTGATCCGTCACGACTCCGCGACCGTGCTGGTGGATTGCGGCCTGGTGCAGGGCCAGCCGGAGCTCACCGGCCGCAACCGGCTCCCGTTTCCCTTCGATCCCCGCGAGCTGGATGCCGTGGTCCTGACCCATGCCCACCTCGACCACACCGGCTTGGTGCCCAGGCTTCTGGCGGAGGGCTTCCGGAACCGCATCATCACGACCGCCATCACCAAAGAGCTGTTGCCGATCCTCTGGGAAGACTTTCTTCGCCTCCAAGCCGGACCCCGGCGCGGAGCCGATCCGCCGCTCTATTCCCGGGCGGACGCCGAGCAGGCGCTCATCCGGTGCGAAAGCCATGGCTACGGCGTGATCATCCCGATCGCGCCGGGCATACGGCTGCGATTGGCCGACGCCGGGCATATCCTGGGTTCCGCCATCGCGGAGCTCTGGATGGAGCATGACCGGGGGCACAAGCTCGTCTTCTCCGGAGATCTCGGCCACCGCGGCAAACCGATCGTCCGCGATCCCGCCGTCATCGACCATGCCGATGTCCTGATCCTGGAGTCGACGTACGGCGACCGCAACCATAAGAGCATGGCGGATACGCTGAAGGAGCTCGGCACCGTCATCGCCGAGACGCTGGCGGGCGGCGGCACGGTCCTGATGCCGGTCTATGCGATCGGCCGCAGCCAGGACGTGCTGTACGTGATCAACCAGCTCACCCTGCAGGGCGTGCTGGACCGGCCGCGGGTATTCTTGGACAGCCCGATGGCGATCCGCGCGGCGGAAGTGTACGGACGCCATCTCGAGGCCTTCGATGAAGAAGCCAGCCGGCTGATCCAGTCTCCACCGCGGAATCCCAAGGCACCGCGCGTGGTGTTCACCGAAACGGCGGCCGCGTCGGGAAGCATCGCCCGTAAAGGCAGCGCGATCATCCTGGCCGGCAGCGGGATGTGCGAAGGGGGACGGATCCAGGAGCATCTGGCGCGCTGCCTCGACGATCCCCGCTCGTGCGTCATTTTCACGGGCTATCAGGTGCAGGGCACGCTCGGCCGCCGGCTCGTGGACGGCGCCGGGCACGTGCGGGTCGCGGGCCGGACCGTCCCGGTGAGAGCCCGCGTCCATACGATCAACGGTCTCTCGGCGCACGCGGATCAGGCGGGCCTGCTCGATTGGGTGGGCGGGTTTCGCGACCCCAAGCCGCGGACGCTCCTGGTGCACGGCGAGCCCGAGAAGATGGCGAGCCTGGCGACGGCGCTGGAGACGCGGCACGGGATGACGGCAAGCCTGCCGGCATGGCGGGAGACGGTGTCGGTCTGAGACCTGACAGTTTCCAACCTCCGGATTCTTCCCATAATACCCGCCCATCCATCGGCACGATTCGGTGCACCGCGTGGTGACTCACACCGTTCCTCTGTGCTAGTTTACGGGCAAAACCATGCGCCGGAACTGGTTCCGCGATCTGACGGTCGGACAAAAGCTGCTCGCTTCGTTCGGTGTGTTGCTGCTCGTGCTGGGCCTGAGTGTGGGCGCCGTCTTGTTCTACCTGGCCCGGATCAACAGCTATGTCGAGCGTCACCACCGCATCACTGTTCCGGCTCTGACGACGGCCGCAGACATCCGCCGATCCGCATACGACCTGAGCTTTGCCCTTCACACGGTCCTCGAAAAACGATCCTCCGAGGAGAAGCTGGAGATCTTCCGCCGGGTCGGCACCTTCGAGGCCCGGATGGCGCACGCGCTCTCGGTGTACAGGGCGCAGCATGCCGTGAAGACCCACCCCGTCCTGTTTCGCATGCTGGCCGACCATGGCCGGGATGATCTCGCGGACGAGGAAGAACGCGCGATCCATCAGATCGAGGCGCTCCAGAAAGACCTGGACCTCCGCTGGAGGCGAATGGCCTCACACGTCGAGCGCAAACAGGAGCGGGAAGCTCGCCGCCAACTTGCGGAGATGGACACACTCCTGGATCACTTGATCGAGGCCGTCACCGCTCTGGTCTCCCTCCAGGCGAAGGTTACCTCCGAAATGAAGGCCGAAGGAGATTCGCTGCTCCGGCAGGCGCGAGCCGTCATCCTGGTCTTGATCCTGCTGCTGGGCGGGCTGATCGTGACGTCCTACCTGGCTGCGAGCAGGCAGATCGCGCGGCCGCTGCGGCACCTGGCGAGCGTGGCCGATCAGGTCGCGCGCGACGATCTTTCGGCAAACTTTGTCCCCTGGCCGGCGCGCGACGAAGTCGGCGAGCTCGCCCGATCTTTGGAGTCCATGCTGTCACACATCCAGGAACGGACCCGGGCGTTGGAGCGGAAGACCCGTGAGCTGGAGAGCTTCACCTATTCCGTGGCCCATGATCTCAAATCCCCGCTTCGCGAGATTGAGGGCTTCTCCTCGTTACTGGAGGCCGACTCCAGGCCGAGCCTGAGCCCCACCGCTCAGCAGTACCTGTCCCGCATCCGAGCGTCGGTCCTTCGCATGGCGGCCTTGATCAACGACCTGCTGCGGTACTCCCGCCTGGAGCAGCAGGCCTTGCCGAAGAGCCAGGTGGACTTGCGCGCCCTGGTCGAGGCCGTGGTCGCCGAGCGTACGGCAAGCCTCACCAACCACCCGCCCCGTATCTCGATCGAGCTATCCGCCTTGGAGGTTTCGGGAGAACCCTCCAGCATCCGGCAGGCCCTGACCAACCTCCTGGACAATGCCATCAAGTTTTCCCGAGGGGGCGCCCAGCCGGAGATCACGGTCGGAGGAACGGCGAACGTTGAGAACACGGTGCTCTGGGTCCGGGACAATGGGATCGGGTTCGAACAGAAGGACGCCGAGAGAATCTTTGGCCTCTTTGAACAGCTCCACGGCCCTGCCGAATACGAAGGGACGGGGGTGGGCCTCGCCATCGTGAAGCTGGTCATGGAAAAGCACGGCGGCCGAGCATGGGCCGAATCCTCACCCGGCAAAGGCAGCGCATTTTTCCTCGAATTCCCTCACGGTCGATCGCCCCATGCGAATCCTGGTCATTGACGACGAAGAGTTCGTCCGGCTCAAGCTCGAGGAGGCGCTGCGCGCCGAAGGCTGCGCCGTGACCACGGTCGGCGGCGGGCAGGCTGGGGTGGAGACCCTGCGAGCGACGTCCTTCGATTGCGTGATCACCGACCTTCGCATGCCCGGCGTGGACGGCCGGGAGGTGCTCCGGTGGGTCCGCGAGCACCAGCCCGATGTCGACGTCATCGTCCTGACCGGGCACGGCGAGATCCAGTCAGCCGTGGCCGCGATCAAAGCCGGCGCCTGGGATTTCCTGGTCAAGGATGTGCCGTTCGATCCCGTCTCGGTGACGGCCGCTCTGGCGAAACTCACCACGGTCAGAAATCTGCGGCGCGAGAACGCGGCGCTGCGGCTCGGTTCCGGACCGACCGACGAGATGGTGGCCGGGACCAGCCCGGCGTGGACGACGTTGATGGAGACGATCCACAAGATCGCTCCGGCCGACGCACCGATCCTCATTCAAGGGGAGACCGGCTCGGGCAAGGAGCTCATCGCCAGAGCCCTCCACACGCTGAGCCCGCGTGCGAGCAGGCCGTTCATCGCCATCAACTGCGGTGCCGTGAGCGGACAATTGTTGGAGAGCGAGCTGTTCGGCTATGAACGTGGGGCGTTCACCGGCGCCATCTCGGCGAAGACCGGGCTGATCGCCGCAGCGGAAGGCGGAACGCTCTTTCTGGATGAAATCAGCGAAATGAGCGGGCCGATGCAAGTCAGCCTCCTTCGCGTCCTGGACCGGAAAGAGTACCGCCAGGTCGGCGGGACCCGCACCCTGACCGCTCACGTGCGATTCATCGCCGCCACCAACCGTGATCTCCAGGAATTGGTCCTGGCCGGACGGTTCCGGGACGATCTGCTCTACCGGATCAATACCGTGCTGCTCCGGGTTCCGGCGCTGCGGGAGCGGCCGGAAGACATCGCGCCCCTGGCGCAACATTTTCTCAGGACCGTCCGCGTGGCCGGCGCGGCGCCGCGCCAGTGGTCCAGCGCCGCGCTGAACAAACTGGCTGCGTATCCCTGGCCGGGCAACGTCCGGGAATTGCGAAACGTCGTTGAACGCTTGATGCTGCTGTCCGCCCCCGGCAAAGGCGAGGCCATTGAGGCGGAAGAACTGGATGCGCTCCTCCCGGCGGGACCTGTCCGGCATGCCGCCAGGCTGGAGGGCGGTGATGCGCTTGAAGAGGCAGAAAAGAGCCATATCCGTCGCGTATTGCAGGCACATGCGGGGAACAAGACCCAGACCGCCCGCGCGCTCCGTATCGATTACAAGACCCTGCTCGCGAAACTCCGCAAGTACGGCCTCTCCTCCTGACCCGAAATTCCCGACCTCCAGGGAATTTCTCCAGGGGCCGCCCGGCCCTTGGAGCCCGGCGATCCTCTTGCCTGGAATCCTAACTTCAGCCGCGCTCGGATAATGAGAGAAGGGCGGTCCCCTGCTGGGGCAGCGATCCACCCGGCATGTGACTTGCTGTCGGTTGATGGCATGCCTGACTCAGGCCTCACCGCCGAGATCCTGTTGGTGGACGATCAAGCCGGTGAGCGGGAGCTCCTGACCCATGCCCTCGGCGCGCATGGAAGAGCCCGCGCGACGAGAAGGGAGGAAGGGGTGGAGGGAGCGCTGAGTTATCTTCGGGAAGCGGCAGCATGCCTCCCTCGGCCGGCGTTTCCGAAGCTGATCCTGCTCGATCTCAAACTCAAAGACGGCACCGGTCTCGAACTCCTCCGTGCGATGCGGGCGACACCCCACCTGGCGTATCTGCCGGTGGTCATCCTGACCACGTCTGATGACCCCAAGGATGTGCGCGCCTGTTATGCGGCCGGCGCCAATGGGTATGCGATCAAGCCCGATACGCTGGCAGGACTGACCAGGCTCATCGGCGACCTCTGCGACTACTGGCTCGGCTGGAATCACACGCCGGCATCCGGGCCGTCACTTCGCCCTGTGCCGGCGACAGGACTCGGACCGGAATAACGACCATGGTTCGCGCGGCGCTCAAGAATCCCTACGCGGTGGTGGCGATCAGCCTGATCGTCATCATCCTCGGGGTGGTGTCCTACCAGAACATGGTGGTGGACATCTTCCCGGAGATCAACCTGCCGGTCGTCGCCGTCGCGACCTTTTACAAAGGCATGGGGCCATCCGAGGTGGAGGGCGCCATCACGCTCCGGCTCGAGCAGCTCTACCTGCAGGCTTCCTACGTCGAGCACATCGAGTCGCGCTCGCTGCCCGGCGTGAGCATCATCAAGATCTTCTTCCACCCGTCCTACGACGTGAACGCGGGGATGGCGGAGATCACGAGCCTCACCTATTCGTCGTTGCGGTACCTGCCCCAGGGCATCTTCCCGCCGATCATCATCAAGTTCGGGGCGGCCAGCCTCCCGATCGCCGACCTGACCGTCAGCAGCGAGACTCTCGGCGAGAAGGAGGTCCGCGATCTGGCCTATTTCGCGGTGCGGCCGCAGTTCGGCGGCGTGGCAGGCATCTCGCTGCCCCCGACCTTCGGCGGCACCGTCCGGCAGATCACGGTCTTCCTGGATCAGGAGCGCATGCTCGCCCGCGGTGTCTCCATTCACCAGATCGTCGAGGCGGTCAACGCGCAGAGCGTGCTGTTGCCGGCGGGCGACGTCAAGATCGGCGACTTCGATTACAACGTCTACACGAACAGCATGGTCAAGGTCGTGGAGCACATGAACGAGATCCCGATCGCGGTCGTCAATGGGGTGCCGCTGCTGTTGAAGGACGTCGGGCGCGCCGTGGATTCCACGATGATCCAGACCAACGTCGTCCGGATCAACGGGCGGCGAGCGGTCTACGAGCCGATCCTGAAGCAGGCCGGCGCGAACACCATCCAGGTGATCGACGGCGTCCGGTCGGTCCTGCCCAAGCTGATCGGGCTCCCCAAGGACCTCGTGGTCAAGCTGATCTTCGATCAGTCCCTCTACATCCGGCGGGCGATCACGACGCTGGAGCACGAGGGCTTGATGGGCGGCGGGCTCGCCTGCCTGATGGTTCTGATGTTTCTGGGCAGCCTGCGGTACACCCTGGTGATCGCGCTCGCGATCCCGCTCTCGGTGACCGCGGCGTTCGTCGGCCTGTACTTCACGGGGCACACGATCAACATCATGACCCTGGGCGGCCTGGCGCTGGCGGTCGGGCGGCTCGTGGATGACGCCATCGTGGTGGTCGAGAACACGCACCGGCACCTGGGCATGGGAAAGACCGCGATGCAGGCGTCCGGCGATGCGGTCCGCGAGGTGGCCCTGCCGATGCTGGTGATCACGATCACGGTCTTTCTCGTCTTCCTGCCCATCGCCTTTTTCACCGGGGTCGTCAAGTTTCTCTTCGTGCCGCTCGGCCTGGCGGTGGCCTACGCCATGATCGCCTCCTATGTGATGGCCCTGACCGTGGCGCCGGTCGCCATGGAGCGGCTGATGCGCCATGCCCACGAGGAGCGGAGCCCCGCGAGGGGCGGCCTGGCCGATTGGTGGGACCGACAGGATTGCTTCGGCCCGTTCGTCGAGCGCTACGTCGTGGTCCTCAGATGGTGCCTGGGCCACAAGGTCATCGTCATCCTGATCGTCGCCGCGATCTTCGCGGGATCCATGCTGCTGGCGCCCCGCCTCGCGACGGAGTTCTTCCCCAAGGTGGACGCGGGGCAGTTCATCCTCAATGTCTCGGCGCCGGAGGGCACGCGGGTGGAGAAGACCGAGGCGATCATCGCCAGGATCGAGGAGCTGATCCGGCGGATCATTCCGGCGGATGAGATCGATCAGATCGTCGCGAACATCGGGCTGCCGCAGGGCTGGATGGTCCTCTACACGCCCGTCAGCGGCCCGCACCAGGCCTTCATCCTCGTCAATTTGAAAGACGCGCACACGCAACCGACCGACGCGATCGTGAGCCGGCTGCGCGAGGCGCTGCACCGGGAACTACCGGGCCTGAAATATACGTTCCAGACCGGCGGGATCGTGAGCGACGTGATTGATTTCGGCCTGCCTGCCCCGATCGACATCAAGGTCGGCGGGCCCCGGCTCGAGGAGCTGTTCTTGGTGGCGAACCAGATCCGCGAGGTGGTCGCGGCGGTGCCCGGCACCGCTGACGTCCAGGTCCGGCAGGGCATGGACTACCCGGAGATCCACCTGGACCTGAACCGGACCAAGGCGTCCTACGTCGGCCTGAACGAGCAGCGGGTCGTGAGCGATCTGATCACGGGGCTCAGCTCGAACGTCCAGCTCAACCCCGGCTACTGGATCGACCCCAAGACCAACAACGCCTACTTCGTGGTCGCGCAGTATCCGGAGCAGGTGCTCGTGGCGTTCGAGGATTTCCTCAACATGCCGCTGGTCGGCGCCGACATCGATCACCAGTCGACGGCGACGGTCGGCAACCTCAGGCTGCGGGGCAGCACGCTGGCGATGCAGCAGACCCCGCTGATGGAGCGGGCCCGCCTGCCGTCGACGGGCGCGGACCGCGGCGCCCCGATCCTGCTCCGGGACCTGGTGGACGTCCGCCGCACCAAAGGGCCGGAAACCGTGGACCACTACAACCTCCAGCGCACGATCGACATCCTGGTCAATGTCCCGGGCAACGACCTCGGCCGGGTGGCCGGGGCCATCGAAGAGGCGGTCGGCACGCTCACGCTGCCGAAGGACGTCGTCGTGACCTTCAAGGGGGAGGTGGACAGCATGCGCGCGGCGCTGGAGGGGTTCAGCGGGACCCTGCCGCTCGCGATGGTCCTGATCTATCTGGTGATGGTCGGGCTGTTCCGCTCGTACCTGGACCCGCTGGTCGTGATGGTTGCGGTGCCGCTGGGCTTCATCGGCGTCATCTGGATGCTCCTCCTGACGAACACCTCGGTCAATGTGGAGTCGCTCATCGGGACCCTCATGATGATCGGCATCGTGGTCTCCAACAGCGTGCTGCTCGTAGACTTCGCGAACAACCGGCTCCGCGAGGGAGTCCCGCTGGAGGAGGCGGTCGTGCAGGCCGGCCGGCTGCGGATCAGGCCGATCCTCATGACGTCGCTGGCGACCGTCATCGGGCTCGCGCCCATGGCCCTCGGGATCGGCGAAGGCAGCGAGACCAACATGCCGCTGGCCCGCGCCGTGATCGGCGGACTGCTGGTCTCCACCTTCATGACCCTGCTCTTCATTCCGGTCCTGCACGTGATCGCCCGCCGGTTGACAGGCTGGGCGCATCCGGCGCAGGCTTCGCACGGACCCGCGGGGAGAGAGCCGTGAACGACGAGACCCCGGAATACCCGGTGAAGGATCAGCTCGCCGCCGGCCCCGCGCATCCGGGCCGGCTCAAGATGCTCGCGCTCGTCGCGGGCGGCCTGTTCCTCTTCGTCGCCGCCTTCATCCTCCTCCAGGACCGCCAGGAGACGACCCCATCTCCGGGCAAGACCGAACAGGCCGCGAAGGATGCATCGGCCCAGACGGTCCAGGTCATGAAGCCGCTCCGCCGCGACATGGTCCAGACCCTGTCCCTCCCCGCCAACATTTCTCCGTGGTACCAGACGACGCTGTACGCGAAGGTGCCCGGCTACCTGAAGTCGGTCCGAGTGGACAAGGGGGACCGCGTCAAGCAGGGCCAGTTGCTGGCCGTGATCGACGCGCCGGAGATCCGGGACCAGTTCGAGCAGGCAGAATCCGACCACGCGATCAAGAAGCTGACGTTCGAGCGGCTGGAGGGGGTGTGGAAGGAAAAGCCCGACGTGATCGCCCGGCAGGATGTGGACGTCGCGCAGGCCGCCGCGGAGTCCGCCAAGCAGATGATGGACAACCGGCGCGCCATGCTCGACTACACGAAGGTGACCGCGCCCTTCACCGGCATCATCACCGCGCGGTTCGTCGACCCCGGGGCGATGATCCAGGCGGCCACCGGCTCCGCGACCGGCGCCGTGCCCTTGCTGACCATCATGGACATGGACACGGTCCGCGTCTACGCCAGCGTGCCGCAGGAGGCGGCGCTCCTGGCCAAGCCCGGGATTCCCGTGGTCCTCACCGTCAAGGAGCTCCCCGACCGACCGTTCAAAGGCTCGATCAGCCGCACGACCGAAGCGCTGGACCCCGCCACCCGCACGCTCCTGATCGAGATCGACCTGCCGAACAAGGAGCACCTCCTCCAGCCGGGCACGTTCGCCGATGCCACGCTGTACCTGCAGCACCACGAGAACGCTCTGGCGATTCCGCCCGCGGCGATCGTGCCGGGGGCCGACGGCAAGACCAAGTCCGTGTTCGTGATCGAGCAGAACAAGGCCCGACTCGTGCCGGTCAAGACCGGCATCGACGACGGCTTGTTCCTGGAAGTCGTGGCAGGTCTCACGGGTAACGAGGACGTGGTGGTGGTCGGAAAAGGCAATCTTGCCGATGGACAGCCGGTCCGGGCCTCTCCCTACAATCTCCCCACCGGCACGCCGTCCAGCCAGAAGATGTAAGCACTGCGCTTCGGCATCGCACCACATTCCGAAAGGAGCTCCCATGCGGGCAGACGTCTCTGATCGCTGCGCTCTCATCCTGTGTCTGATCGCCTGCTTCGCGCCACCGCCTCCCCTCTTCGCCCAGCAGGCCGACGTCCTGTCGAAGCTGTCGAAACCGGCCGGCGCGTACCTCGGGCTGGAGGAGGCGGTCCGCATCGGCCTGGCGCACCCCGTCATCGAGCAGGCCGAGGCGAACTCGCAGGCCGCCAGCGCCAACACGCTCCAGACCAAAGGCCGGCGGTATCCGTGGCTGGAGGCCTCCGTGGCCCAGGGGGCCGGCTCGCTCCGGGTCTTGAGCAGCGACGGCGCCAACGTGCACGCGACCGGCGACCTGGCCTCCAGCTTCCTGCGCAACCGCAGCGGCTTCCATCAGTACGGCGGCGGGCGCGGCTTCGCGCTGGCGGGCGCGCTGCCCAAGCACAACCAGAACATGACCACCGGGGGGTTGATCCTCAACCAGCTCATCACCGATTTCGGCGCGACCGCCCATCGGATCTTCTCGAGCGAGGCCACCGAGGCGGCCTCCGAGAAGGAAGTGCTCACGAACAAGGCGCTGGTCATCCTCAACGTCCAGCAGGCCTATTTCACCTGCCTGATGCAGCAGCGGCTGGTGGAGATCGCCCGGGAGACGGTCACGCGGCGCGAGGCGATCCGAGACCAGATCCAGGCCCTCTACGCCCGGCAGCTCAAATCCAAGCTGGACCTGGACCTGGTCGCGGTGGAGCTGCGCAACGCGGAGCTGGCGCTCATCAAGGCCCGGAACGACCTGAGCCAGGCCTTCGCGGCCCTCAACCACGCCATGGGGGTGGACGGAGCCGAACGCTACGAACTGGAGCGGATCGCGATCGCCGTCGCCCCGCCGGCGGGGATCGAGCCGCTGGTGGCGGAAGGCATCAAGAACCGGCCGGAGCTGCTGGGGAGCCGGGAACGGCTCCTGGCATCGGAGGAGCTGGTGCATGTGAAGCAACGGCTCCACTACGGCGAAATCTCGGCCGTCGGCGTGCTGGGCGTGACCAAGTACTACGACGCCCATGACAGCGGCATCAAGGACAACGAGACCGAGCCGATCTGGGGATTCGGCGTGACGGCCCGGCTGCCGGTCTTCACCGGCTTCAAAATCCAGAACCAGGTCGTCGAGGCCGGCCACCGCAAGGGCGAGATCGAGCAGGAGACCGAGAATCTCGTGAACGACGTCATCCTGCAGATCGTGCGGTCCGCCCTGAACCAGAAGACCGCCGCGGAACAGATCGGCCTGGAGAAGGAGCGCGTTGCCTTCGCCACGGAAGCGGCGGACCTGGCCCAGGAGCGGTACCGCCTGGGGCTGAGCTCGATCGTCGAAGTCGTGCGAGCCACGACCGCCATGTTCGACGCCCAAAACCGGCTGGCCGAGGCGGAGTATGTCTACAAGCGCGGGGAGTCCCTCGTGGCCTATGCCACCGGGCGGGAATATCTGAAATACCGTTAGGCGTAAGTCGTGAGGCGTCAGGCGCAATGAAGGAGAACGACATGAAACGACTATGTGCTGGAACAGGAGGCATGCTGGCGGCTGGCCTGTTGCTCTGCTTGTGGGGCGAAGCGGTCTTCGCCGCCGATCGCCCGCCACACCCACCGGCGTCGGATGCCGTCGCGAAGCTGTCGCTGGAGGAGGCAATCCAGAGCGGCGTGTCCCGCCATCCGTTGATCGAGGCCGCCAGACACGGGGCGCTGGCGTCGGACGCCGTCACGAAGCAGATCGCGGCGGTGAACTACCCGCAGGTCAGCGGCATCCTGGCCAATTCGGGGGGGAACACGCGCGTGCTCTCGAACCTCGGAATCTCGGGGTCCCTGCCCAAGCCGACGAACTATCTCTCGACCCCCGGCGCGCGGGTCGACCTGCTGATCACCGACTTCGGCCATACCGCCCACAAGGTCCTGGCCAACACATCCCTGACCGCCGCGAGCGAAAAACAGGTGTTGACCAGCAAGGCGCTGGTGATCTTGAACGTGCAGCAGGCCTACTTCACCTGCCTCAAGCGGCAAAAACTGGTGGAGATCACGAAAGAGGTGCTGGCCGAACGGCGGCTCGTCGAGACCCAGGCCGAGACCCTGTACCGTCATCAGCTCCGGTCCAAGCTCGATCTGGACATGGCCAGGGTGGAGACCGCCAAGGCCGAGCTGGAGTTCATCAAAGCCGAGAACGATCTGCAGACCGCCTTTGCCGCGCTGAACAACGCCATGGGCATCCAGGGGCCGGCGCAGTATGCCCTCGAGGACCTCCAGCCGGCGATCGAGCCCCCCGCCGCGCTGGAGCCGCTGTTCCGGACGGCGCTGGAACGGAGGCCGGAGCTGCTCGGCGCGAAAGACCGGGCTCAGGCGGCCGAGGAGACGCTGAAGGCCACCCGCGCCCTGAACTTCGGGAGAATCACGGGCATCGCCGCCGCCGGCTATACGTGGTGGGGCCGGCAGGAAGTGGTCAGCGTCCGGGGCAATCCCAACAACCCGGGCGCGCAGGTGGGCTGGTGGGGCGCCGGCGCGTCGTCCTCCACGCCGCTGTTCACCGGATTCCGCATCCAGAGCGAGATCGAGGAGGCCGAGGCCCACAAGAACGGCGCAGTCGCGGGCACCAAAACGATCGCCAACGAGATCGCGCTCCAGGTGGCCAACGCCTATCTCGCCCGTCTCACGGCCGAGCAGCAGATCGACGTGGCGAAAGACCGCGCGGCCCAGGCCCGGGAAGCCTTGACGCTGGCGCGGGAGCGCTACAAGGCCAACCTGTCCTCGATCCTGGACGTGACCACCGCGACGGCGAATCTCCTGGCGGCCGCCGTGGGGCTGGCCGAAGCCCAGTATGACTATCTGGCGGGCGACTCGGCGCTGGCCTATGCCACGGGGGCGGAATATGGGAAGTACTGACCGCGCCGCGCGGTGGCAACACCGCGCGGTCCTGGGCGTCCTCCTCGGCGCGCTGCTTGCGCCGGCCGCCGGCATGGCCGCCCCGCCGGAGGCTGCGCCCTCCGCTCCCCTGGTATCCGGCGTCTTCCTGGGCTACAAGGCGGCCATCCAGATCGGACTGGAGCGGCATCCGCTCGTCAAGAAATCCCATGAATCGGCCCTGGCCGCCGACGCCCTGACGGCGCAGACCGAGTCCCGCTACTACCCGCAGGTGGACGCCTATGCCATCCAGACCGGCGGCACCGTGCGCCCGCTGAGCGCGTTCAATATCGCCGGCGCCCAGAACAAGCCGACGTCCTACGTCCAGAACGCCGGCGCGATCGCGGACCAGCTCATTTACGACTTCGGCCAGACCGCCCACAAGGTCCTGGCCGACCGGGCCCATGCCGCGGCCGCCGAGAAGGACATCCTGACCCACAAGGCCATGGTGATCCTGAAAGTGCAGCAGGCCTACCTGGATACCCTCCGCAGCAAGCGGGTCGTCGGCATCGCCGAGCAGACCGTGCGGGAGCGCGGCAAGATCCGGGACCAGATCGCGACCCTGTATAAGCACCAGATCAAATCCAAGCTCGACCTGGACTTGATCTCCGTGGAGCTGCGCAACGCCGAGGTGCTCCTCGTGCAGGCGAAGAACAACCTGAAGGCGTCCTTTGCCGCGCTCAATCACGCCATGGGCGTCCGGGGCCCCGAGGAGTACACGCTCGAAGACGTCTCGCTCACGGCCTCGCCGGCCGAGACGCTGGAGTTCCTGCGCGAGGAAAGCCTGACGCAGCGGCCTGAGCTGCTCCGCAGCGACGACCGCATCCGGTCCGCCGAGGAACGGCTCCGCTCGGCGCAGGCGCAGTACCTCCCAACGGTGTCGGCGGTCGGGATGGGGGGCGTCATCCACTTCAGCGATGCGCCCTTGAACCAGATGCCGGGCGTCCCGTCCGGCTACACCCAGAGCTGGTGGGGCGCGGGCCTCACACTCTCGGTGCCCCTGTTCACGGGGTTCCTGATCGAGAACCAGGTGGTCCAGGCGAAACAGCAACGGTACCAGGAGGAGAAAAAGAAGGTGGACGTGGCGAACAAGGTGCTCCTGGAGGTGACCGAGGCGTATTTCACGCGGCAGACGGCCAGACAGCAGATCAAGGTCGCCGAACAGGAGGCCGCCGCCGCCCGCGAGGCGCTGACGCTGGCGCAGGAGCGCTATCGTCTCGGGCTCAGCTCCATCGTGGATGTGACCTCCGCGACCACCGAGGTCGTCGCGGCGGAAGTCCGGCTCGCCGACACCCAGTACGCCTACAACGCCAGCACCGTCGCCGTGTCCTATGCCGCCGGGAAAGGCTACCGGTCGTTCTGAGCTTCACTCCGCGCCCCTTCATTTGTTGCGAGACTCCGGATGCAGTGAATGAGCTGTGCCGGACATCCCCGGCATGTACAGGTCCAGCAGCATGGGGGGCGGGCGGGATGGCGCGATGCCGGCCAGGGCGGCCGCGCCGCCGTTCGTTTCCGCTCCGTTCTGTTTACTCAAGCTTGGTCCTGCGGGCGGCCTTGTGCTCCCGGGATTCGACGATCAGGACAGCGCCGTGACGCTGAACCGAAAACGGTTCCCCCATTCCCTTCAGCAACGTGGCTGGAATCACCAACCCCTGTTTCGTCCACCGGACGGTCATCCCGGGACCCCCATCAGATCAAAACTGTTTCAGAGAGCACTGCCTTGCCTTGCCTTGCCTTGCCTTGCCTTGGAACGGGTCGGTTTGCCGAGTGCCTATTCGCGGATGAAATACCCTTGGGCGACATCACAGCCGAGATCCACGACGCGCGGGTCAAGGTGTTGCGAGACGCACTGTTTGGCTCCCAAGGCCACTCACGGCCGGGAAAGCGTCAGGCAGATCAACACCGCCAAGTCCAGAAAGTCGAGATTGACGGGCTTTCTGATCACATCAAAGGAACCGAGCGTTAAACATTCATCCAGCAGCGTTGCATCTTGGCTGGCCGTGAGCACGATAATCGGAAGCGAATCTCCTCGCCCGCGTAAGGTTCGCACCACCTCGATGCCGGACATCCCCGGCATGTACAGGTCCAGCAGCATGAGCCGCGGACGATGCTGCTCAACGCTGGCTATGGCCTCGGCGCCGCTGTGAGCTGTGCGGACGTCGCAGCCGTGCAGGGTCAACCGCTTCGCGAGCATGGCGCAAATCGCCGGTTCATCATCCACGACCAGAATCGACGCCGGCCCTTTCTCCTCCAAGGTTGACAGGAGCACGCCCTCGATCAGCTCCAGACCCGCCGTTTTCCGCAGCACGGCCGTCACGCCGAGCCGGAGCACGGCGTCCTGCTGTGCCTCGGACGCATGGCCGGTCAAGGCAATCACTGGGGCCACGGGATCCAGCTTGCGAATCTCCGTGAGCACCTCAACTCCGGAGAGGCCGGGCATGGCGAGATCCAGGACGGTCAGGTGCGGCCGCTCTTCCCGGAACAGCCGGACCGCCTCCTTGCCATTCACGGCGGTGAGGACCGTGTGCCCGTGTTTGGTCAGGACCTTCTGAAGGAGCTCCACGATGATCCGTTCGTCATCCACCAGCAGAATCGTTGCCATCCGGTCCTCCTGGTTTTCCTGCTGCTCGATCCTCGGCCCGCCGTTTTAGTTGAACCGGCAACCGGACGATGAATGTGGCGCCATGGCCGACCGCGCTTTCGCAGGTGAGCGTGCCCCCCAGTTCGGCCACAATCTGATGAGAAATGAACAGCCCGAGGCCGGTGCCCTCGCCCACCGGCTTGGTCGTAAAGAAGGGGTCGAAGATATGAGCCAGGTGCTGGGGCTCTATTCCGGGGCCATCGTCGGTGGCACGGACCTCCACATACTCGCGATCGACGTCGGGGCCCCGGAGGGCAACTCCCACCGTGAGCGTGCCGCGTCCATGCGCCCGCACCATCGCGTGGCGGGCATTGGCGAAGAGGTTCAGAAATACCTGGGTGAGCGCCTGGGGGTCGACCATGATCAGGGGCAGGGGGGACCGAAAGTCGGTGTGAACTGTGATGTGGTGAATACTAAAATCGTTGGCCATCAAGGCGAGGGCCCGTGTGAGCACCTCCGTCACCTCGCATGGCTCGCGGTGCCCGGTGGCTGGCCGGGCCTGCGACAGAAACCGCGCTACGATCGTCGCCGCCCGCTCGGCGGCTTCGCGCACCGCCGCCAGATCCTCGGCCAGGCCTTCGTACCGGCCCTGCTTCACCTGCTCGCTGGCGAGCTGGGCGTAGCCACTGATCGTGAACAGCGGATTGTTCAGCTCGTGGGCCAGCCCCCCGAGCAGCGTCCCGAGCGCGGCGAGCTTGTCGGCCTGCCGGAGCTGCTGTTCCAGTTGTCCTTCGTGCTGCCGCCGCTGATAGCTGTCGTAGAGGACGCCGGCGGCTCCGCAGAGGAGCTCGATCTGCGATTGCTCCACCCCGG